>CBDVAV010000077.1:0-11068 GCA_965372055.1 uncultured bacterium
GGTGGTGTTGGCATCTTGCTGTATCTCTTGGTTGTAGTAGATTTTAAACACAAAATACCTGGTGTCAGTAGGCATTGTATAGACTGCATAATTTGCCAGAACAACCAAGCTCAGAACCATATACCTTGATTTTGAGCTTTTGAAATATTTGGCAAAAGAAATTAATGCACCAGAACTAAACACCAGGGCAACAATCAATATTATTTGACTATATGGCAGAAATTTTATCTTAAACAACATGAATGCCAGCCAAAAAACTGTTGCAGTTCCAGTAAAAAACTCTCCTACTGTAATTCGTTTTCCAATCAGTTGAATCAGATATGCAGCCAGCAAAAATAATACCCCGCCAAACATAATAATTGTGTTGAAAGGAATGTTAATAAACTTCAGTACCATCCCTATCAGGAATATAGACCAGCCAATTAATTCAAATTTTCTCATTTGATTGTTATTGTTTATCCTCATAATGTTAAAT
Source organism: uncultured bacterium (assembly GCA_965372055.1). Taxonomy (GTDB): domain Bacteria; phylum Bacteroidota; class Bacteroidia; order Cytophagales; family Cyclobacteriaceae; genus CBDVAV01. The sequence goes on from CBDVAV010000077.1 coordinate 476, forward strand.
AATAAAAAAGGTACAGGTTTATACTGATTTTTCACTGAGGATTTTATTGTGGAACAGAATAGGCCTTTACAAGGTGTAAACAATCACATAATCATCAGCTACTTTAAAAAATAGCTCAATACTTTCAATTACGCGATCATAGATTATTTTTCCTTCAAGTATCCCGGATTTTCGCAATTCAAAAGGGTTGATTTCCAATTGCTCATTAAAGCTTATCCTTCTTCGTCCATGGATTTTGTACAAGGCTTCTTTGGCAGACCAATACACCATTAATTTGGTTAAATTGTGATTGGCATCGAATACTTCTTGTTCATTCAGATATTTGTGCTCCAGTTTTAAAATCTTATCAGTGAATTTCTCCAAGTCAATCCCCACTGGTTTATCCAAATGTAATTGAACGGCAACATAAGGGAAAGAATGAGTGATTGAGATGTGGGCGTGATCTTTTGCCAGATGTGGTTTGTTGTGCTCATCTTTTCGCACACCGTGATATTCAATTCCATAATGCTGGGACAGATATTTAATCAACACCCAGCCAGTGATACTTTCCAGGTTTTTATTATTGTTCTTGCCGATATTTTGGAATTTGTGTTCTGCTTCCTTACCTGCCAAATTAACCAGGTCAGTGAATGATTCTTCTATTTTCCAAAGCCCCCAGGCACACCGGGCATCAATGTCCTCAATTTTTACCAGACTCAAATCAGATGAAATTTAATATGTATCATTTACTTGTTAATGATCCCGGACGGGATTTTAACCATATGTAATAAAATAATGATTGAATTTAGAATAATTTTCAACCAAGAACACTAGGATTCAAATGAAATAATCAATTAATATTTACTGTACAATTGAATACCATTAATCAGCCAGACCCTAGCCATGATTGTAAACATTTCGTAACTTGTAGCGGCAATTATAACTTAACTAAGTAACCAATAATTTATATTTATAATAATCTTGCCATATTACAAAATTCTTAACTAGTTCAAAGTAATAGTAGTATGAAGATAACCCCACTCGAAATCAGACAAAAAACCTTCGAAAAAGCTTTCAGGGGTTTGGATAAAGACGAGGTGGTAGCTTTTCTAATTTCTTTATCCCAGGAATGGGAAAAAGTATTGGATGAAAATAAAGAATTGAGGATAAAATTGGAAGCCGCTGAAAAAGAAGTGGAGAAATTACGTGAAGTGGAAAGTTCGCTTTTCAAGACCCTTAAAACAGCTGAAGATACAGGTGCTAGTATGATGGAACAGGCAAAAAAAACAGCCGAACTTCATTTAAAAGAAACACAAATCCAGGCTGAAGCATTGCTCAACGAAGCAAAGTCCAAGAGCAAAGGAATGATAGAAGAGTCGGAATCTACAGTTAAGCAGACCATTGATAGCATGGGAATGGAAGTGAGGAATTTAATGAATGTTTATAAGACCATGGAGAATTTGAGGGACAATTTGCTTGATGACTTAAGAAGTATAGCCAATGATGTCAACGAAAAAGTAAAACGAACTACAGAGAAGGTTAAGCCGGTTGATTTTGATGAAATCATTAGGAATGCCCACCAACAATTTGATGTAATTAAATCAGAATCATCAAAACCTATGATTGACAAGAGAGAGAATATCATGGATAATGTAGAGAAGACCTCAAAGCCAGTCGAATCAGAAAAAGCCGTATTGGAAAAAGAGGAAGTGGAAGAATCCCAACATGTGGACGCAAAAGTTGCCAATGATATCAAGGAAGAAAAAGAAGTAGAAACCGCGGTTACAGGAAAAGAAGTTGGAGATGGTGAAAAACCGGAAGCCATAACAGAAGTAACTTCAAAAGCGGAAACAAAAGCATCATTATCGGAAAACGCGGATGCCGGAAGTGACAATAAGACTGCGAAGAACAGTGGCCCTTCTAAATCATTTTTTGACGACATTTAATTCAACTTATGGGTAAGATATCCCTTGAGGGCATCGAGATTTTTGGACATCACGGGTTTTATGCTGATGAAAGGAAAAAGGGGAATACCTTTATTGTAGATATTACTTTAACCACTGATTTCCAAAAAGCTGCTGATGAGGATTTAATTGATGGTACAATTAATTATGAAGAGGTATATGAACTAATTAAGAAAGAAATGGGAAATCCGGTAAAGCTACTGGAACATCTTGCCCAGAAAATAGTTGCCAAAGTTATGGAAGAGTTCCCGGATGTAAGTGCAATAGAATTAAGCATCTCGAAATTAGACCCTCCCTTATCCGGGAAATGTAAAAAAGCCAAGGTCACTGTTCAGCAAGCAAGGGAATGATTTAACCAGTCTTAACCTGATCTGGCATAATAAAAGAAAATCCAGCGGCATCTTCACCTTCATAATAATCTATCTTCAGACCAACTACATACAGCATGTGCTTTTTATCAATGTAAACTTTTAAACCTTCTATATCATATTCTTTATCAGAGTCTTTTTTTTTATCAAATCCCAATAAAAATCCAACACCTGAACATCCGGCCCCTTTAATACCAACACGAAGTCCATAGTCACCCGGGATTTCCTTATCATCCAGTATGATTGTTATCTCTTTAAAAGCCTTTTCCGTAATAGATATAGGGATAAGCATTATTGCATTTTATTTGCAAATGAAAACCATTTAGTTCAACATTGAAAATTATTTAAATTTGATTCGCAATAAGAACCGATTTAATCCTAAATTAATCTTTCAATCTTAACAATACCCTATGGAATTGATTATTGAATTTACAAAATTACTGTTACCGGCTGCTATAGTACTCTATGCAATGTACTTGGTGGTTAAATCTTTTTTAACCAAAGAGCTGGAGAAAAGGATGTTGGATTTGAAAACCAAGAACACAGACACCATTCTGCCTATCAGGCTTCAGGCGTATGAGAGGATATGTTTGTTCCTGGAAAGAATGTCCCCAAATAATCTAATTCCAAGGCTTAATAAAGGGGAACTGAGCGCCCGGGAATTTCAACATGTAATATTGAATGAAATACGTGAAGAATTTAACCACAACGTATCTCAGCAGATATATATGAGCAGTGAAGCCTGGAGTAATGTAAAAAACAGCAAAGAAGACCTGAAAGTAACCGTCAATAATGCCGCAGAAGCTGTAGGCAATGATGGGAGTTCCATCGACCTAGCAAAGGCAATCCTAGAAATGTATGCCGGTAGGGAAAATGATCCCTTAGATGATGCCATTGAGTACCTTAAAGAAGAAATTAGACAGTATTTTTAACCTGCCAAAGGTGTTGGCGTTAATTCTTGTACGGTTTTTGTATAATGGCTATTGTTATGGAAATTAAGACAGAACTGGAGAATAAACATTTCCAAAAAGCCCAAAAAAAAGCATTTGGAATTGCCCGTGATAAAAAGGGGCTGCAATCGCTCTTAAGCAACTCTTTGGGAAAAATTAAGCAGTTAAATCTGGATAAACTTAATTTTTCCAAACTTACTGATCGTGTAAAGATTATTGTAAGAATGATCAAGGCATATATTAACGGCAGTTATAAAGCCCTGCCATGGAAATCTTTATTGGTTCTTGTAGCGGCACTTCTGTACTTTGTTACCCCTTTAGACCTTATCCCTGATTTTATTCCGATCACAGGTTTAATAGATGATTTTACGGTAATATTGTTTGTTTTCAGAAGCTTGCAGAAGGATATTGATGCTTTTATTGATTGGGAAAGCACACTTTAATATTTAGTATTCAGTATTCTGTATTCAGGCACTGACAAACCCTGAACTCGAAACCCAAAACCCAAAACCCGAAACTGAAATATGATCGCAGTAATACAAAGGGTTTCCAAATCATCGGTTATGATCGACGGCAAAGTAAATGGTGCAATTGGCAAAGGACTAATGATCTTGCTGGGCATCGAAGAAACTGATGGAGGTGAAGACATTGAATGGTTATGCCATAAAATTGTAAACCTGCGGATTTTCAATGATAATCATGGTGTGATGAACATCAACATCAGGGATGATGGCGGGGAAATCATGGTGATCAGCCAGTTTACCCTCCATGCCAGCACTAAAAAGGGCCATCGTCCATCTTATATAAAAGCAGCAAAACCGGAGATAGCCATCCCTCTATATGAACAATTTGTAGATGTACTAGAGGGACAGTTAGGGAAACCTGTGGAAACCGGGGAATTTGGGGCAGACATGAAAGTTAGCCTAACCAATGATGGCCCGGTGACAATTATTATTGATAGTAAGAAGAGGGAATAAGGGAAATTTAGATTTGGGTCATTATTTTGCCAATCCTTATAAGCATTGGCTGTTATATCCAGCAATTGTTGTTCTTTGGCCAAATGTTAATCTAAAATTCTAAATACTACTCAAATGAAAACATGGACATTAAAGAAATGCTTTACCTTGATTATTTTAACTGGATTGATGCTCCCGGCTTGGGCATCCGGTGGAGGTGAAAAGCTAAAAATGTCAGAAATCTATGCCATTGATGCAATGCACTCCTACATTGGATTTTCCATTAAGTATATGGGTTATGCGAAAATCAGGGGACGTTTTGCGGAATTTAAAGGAGCATTGCGTTATGATGAGGCCGACTTAAGCAAAACTTCAATCACATTGGATGTTTCCATTGGCAGTATAGATACTGACCTGGATTGGAGGGACAATGACTTGAAATCTGAACGCTGGCTTGATGCCGAGAGATTTCCACAAATGAAATTTGTCAGTAAACGTGTAGAAAAAAGGGATGTAGGATTTGATGTTATAGGAGATCTGACAATTAGGGACATAACCAAGGAAGTTACCGTCAAGATGGATCCACCATCAGGAGTGCTTAAGGACATTAGGGGTGACAACCAGGTTATTTTTACCGGGACTACTTCCATTGATAGAAACGATTTTGGGATTGAAGGCAAACGATGGAGTGCCATACAAGAAGGGATAGCAGGGGTTGATTCCCAGGTAAACATTGAAATTAGTATACTGGGAAAAAGGATCAATGCCAGTAACTTTAAAAACTGGGTAAGAAACCCTGAAACGCCGCCGGGCAAATTATATAAAATTGCCAGCGAACAGGGGGTTGAATCGGCTATTAAAGAATTTGATAATATGAAGGGGACAGATGAAAAACTAAATGCCAATGCATTGAACACTGTAGCTTATATGTTTTTGAAGGAGGACAAGGTGGACGAAGCATTTGCTTTGTTTGAACATAATGTCAATGCATTTCCTGAAAACGGGATTGTTCATGATTCCATGGGCGAAATCTATGTGGTAAAAGGAGACCATAAAAAAGCGAAAGAGTATTATGAAAAATCTTTGGCAATGGACCCTAAAAATACCAATGCCATGGAAGTTCTGCGGCATTTATAGTGGTGATTGCGAATTGATTCCCACTTGTTGTCCATCCAAAGGGGAATCATTTTCTCTTTCTCAGAAATTAATGCTATGCCAACTGATGAGTTTTCTCCCTTTGTGGCAGCAGTGAAGCAGGTGAAATCCTTAAAAATTCTGCAAGTTTGATAATTTTTCCAATGGTTAGTTTCCTGGAGCCATTTAGCACCCTGGAAACGTGTCCTTTTGTTCCAATTATCCCTACAAGATCTTTTTCCTTTAATTCTAGATCATTCATGCGGACACGTATTAAAGTAATGGGGTCTGGGTTTTCCGGTACCCAACCCATTCCTTTTTCGTAAGAATCAATTAATAGAGCAATGGTTTCAAGTAAAGATTTTTCATCCCTGCTTAACTTTTCAAGCTCCATTAACTCTTCAACTTCTTTTAAGTACGCCTCGTACTGTTTTTTGCTTTTTATTACTCTTATTTCCATTTTGCTATAAGCTAAAGAAAGATCCGTTGACTAAAAATATTTTCAGGCTCTTTTGATTGCTTTCCTTATCCCTTACTTTTAAGAAACTATGTACACGGGAAAGCATGACGATAACAGAAGCTCAGAAGAATGTCGATGATTGGATCAAAACCAATGGAGTACGATATTTTAGTGAACTTACCAACATGGCCATCCTCACGGAAGAAGTAGGGGAGGTGGCCAGGATTATTTCCAGAAAGTACGGTGACCAGTCCTTTAAAAAGTCGGAGAGCAATTTAGACCTGGCTGATGAATTTGCTGATGTACTTTGGGTTTTGATTTGTTTGGCAAATCAGACAGGAGTAGACCTTACAAAGGCTTTTTCAAAGAATTTAGAGAAAAAAACCAGACGCGATTTTAAACGTCATCAGGATAACCCTAAATTGAGATAGACGTTAATATCCTAAACCATTAAACTCCTAAACCCCTCCATAATGATCATCAGGCTAATACTTTTTCTATTTGTAATTCCTGTTTTAAATGGCTGTGTTTCATCTAGCAATGAAATACCAGCGGAAGAATACGAAACTGAGATTATGCAGTGGAGACAGGAACGCATTGATGGCTTAAAGTCAGATAAAGGATATTTAAGCCTTATTGGCCTGTTTTGGTTGGAGCAGGGGGCAAACACTGTTGGCTCCGATACTATTAATAATATTGTATTTCCAGAGGGGAAGTCCCCGGAAAGTATTGGCACATATTATTGGCTTGGGGATACCGTGAGATTAATTGTTAATGAGGAGACTGAAATTAAGATCGAAGACAGCCTTGTGAATGAAGTACTCTTTTACGAGGATCATTTGCCTGTATTGAAGCATGGTTCATTAGCCCTGTATTTGATAAAGAGAGGCGATAAAGTGGCCATCAGGTTGAGGGATTATGAAGCAGAAATGCGAAAGTCTTTTCCAGGCTTTGAATATTACCCGATAGACCAGAAATGGAGAATAGAAGCTGATTTCGAGCCATACAACCCTCCCCGGAAATTCTATGTAAAAAATATTCTGGGTATGGATGTTGAATATGATTCACCAGGACAGTTAAGGTTTGAAGTTGATGGTGAAGATTTCACCTTGGTTATTTTTGACGAACTTGGGAAGAACTTCTTGATCATCGCGGATGAAACCAGTGGTGATGGTACCTATGGCTCTGGTCGATTCTTTTATGTTGATGATCCTGATGAAAACAATAAAACCATTGTAGATTTCAATAAAGCATATAACCCACCTTGTGCTTACAATGATTTTACTACTTGCCCCTTGCCACCTCCTCAAAATTATTTGGCCATAAGCATCACCGCGGGGGAGATGGATTATGACAAACACTAGTGGTTGATTAAAATTAGCTTACTAAAACTTACCCAGGCTCACCAATTGATCCCCATCCAAAATCGGAAGCACATCATATTGATCAGGGGTGAGGCAAAATTCAATGTCCTCCTTAATATTGAGATTTTGCAGTCTTTGAACATGCGAGGAATTGCTGAGGAATGAAATCAGATCGCCATCAGCAGCTTTTATAAGTGCCTTGGCTGCAATTGAAGTATCTCCATCTGTTTGGAAATCGTCTTTGAGGTATTCTACAATTGAACCAGCGCATATAGAGTCTTCAAGGCTTATGTGGCCCCTCCATCCGGAACAAACCAATAGGGCATCATTTTGATGATTTTTCAGAAAACTAACCACTGATTGAATGTTGAGGAATGACCCGATAATGATATCCTCTGCTTCTTTTGACTTTTCGATGGCTAATGTACCGTTGGTGGTGGTCATGGCAATTTTCTGGCCTTTAAGGGATTCTTCCATATAATCAAAAGGTGAATTGCCAATGTCAAAACCCTCGACTTTATGGCCATCCCGTTCCCCGGCAATGTAATATCCCTGCTGTTTCATTGAACGGCATTTCTCTAGGTTGGCAACTGGAGTAATACTGGCAACATTATGTGCTAATCCTGTTACGATACAAGAAGTCGCCCTCAGCACGTCCAGCACTACAATTATTTTTCCTTCTAGCTCGTGCAAGTGTATTAACTCTGGACTTAGGCAAACTGCAATTCTCCTCATTATTGAACTTTAAATCTATGGTGGCAAACTTAACCATCAAATGAGAATGATGGTCACAATCTTATACAAAAGGTAGTTTTTTCACTTTTGCTTTTAACAACCGGTTGCGAATTGAAATGAATATTTCTATACCTGGGGTTACATGCTCTACAGACACGTAGCCCAATCCTATTCCTTTTCTTAACATGGGTGACTGTGTCCCTGAAGTTACCCTGCCTATGCTGTTTTCCTGATTGTCTTTGATTTCATAATCATGACGTGGAATACCTCGGTCAATCATTTCAAAACCAACCAGTTTTCTTTTAACTCCAGCTTCCTTTTGCTTTAAGAGATTATCGGCATTGATAAAGTTTTTCGAGAACTTAGTTACCCATCCCAATCCTGCTTCAAGAGGTGAAGTAGTGTCGTCAATATCGTTTCCGTACAAGCAATAACCCTTTTCTAGCCTAAGGGTATCCCTGGCACCTAAACCAATGGGTTTAATGTCAAATTCTTTTCCGGCATCAAAAATCCTATCCCAAACATCTTTAGTATCTTCATTGCGGAGATAGATTTCAAAACCACCGGAACCTGTATAACCAGTTCCTGAAATGATCACATCTTCATGCCCGGCGAAATCGGCAATCTCAAAGTGATAAAATTTAATAGCGTCAAGGTCGATAGAGGTTAATGATTGCAAAGCTTCTGTAGCTTTGGGGCCTTGAATGGCCAATAATGACATATCATCTGAGGCGTTTACCATTTCCGCTCCATATTGATTATGGCTGGAAATCCAATCCCAGTCTTTTTCGATGTTTGATGCATTTACCACTAACAAATAATCCTCATCCTTGATCATATAAATAATAAGATCGTCCACTATTCCGCCATTTTCATTGGGCATGCAGGAGTATTGTGCCCTTCCAGGGAATAACTTTGTGGCATCGTTACTTGATATCAATTGGATCAGATCCAAAGCTTTTGGGCCACGCAGGTAAAACTCACCCATGTGTGATACATCAAACACACCCACTCCATCTCTTACAGTCATGTGTTCTTCGATATCAGATGAATATCTTACGGGCATATTATATCCAGCAAAAGGCATCATTTTGGCACCCAGGGATATATGAGTATCTGTTAAGGCTGTATTTTTCAAATCAAATTATTCCTTTTTAAAAGTTCGCAAATGTAGTGATTATCATTGAAGCATTTGATCTTTAATAAAAGAAGATGATTCTGCTCGTATTTTATGGGGAAGTGGAATACTGATATCCAAAATACAATTCCCCTAATAGGGAAACCTTTGACAAGAGGGTACTGGTGGTCATTTGATCGTCAGCCGTCTACTCGACATTCATGGTTGATTTTTTTTTCATATTTAACAATGATTTCTTTATTGAATCACGCAATTCGGCTTTCACATTTGTTTCTTCAGCATAATTATTCCAGGACGATACTTTTTCATTGATTACAGTTATTATTTTATCGGCTTTTTTAATGTTCAATAACTTGGCAAATGTCACTAGATCATTTCTATTAATGCCTTTTCTTTTTCCATTAATGCTTAAGGCATGTTGACTAACCCAAATGCTGTCTGGGCGATAAGCATGGCAGATGTCATATGCTGGAGCTAATTCCCAATCACCATCTTTTTTAAGTCTGAAAGCAAAATTTTTAGTATGATCATCACAATTTTTTGCAATTACATTAAATACCATTCTGCGATACATTTGTTCAGCTTGTGGGTAAGGCAAATGAAGTAACCGCATAGTTTGAAATAATTGTTCATAACTATAACTATTTACCTCATTAAAATCATAATGTTGCATTGCGCATAATGTTTGGATATGGTTCTTTTTGTTGCCATTCTCTCTGTCAAACCGTTTAGTCATAAAATGCGCTCTGCCATTTTCTTCTAATAATTGGGATTCCATCATATCAATACCGCAGTCTTTAGCCATTTTATAGTAAGCCATCTCGATACGGCCATAACCTTGGCTTTCACCAAACTGTGCATCACTTACACCGTCTAATTTTATTAGCCAATGTTCAAATCCTTTTGGGGCATTAGTTTGTCCAGATTTAATTTGTTTAGTGTTTTTATTAAATGTGATAATTGCCTTGGGCCTGGCTCCACCTGCTGATGTCCCTATCTTTAAGATTTCTATCATGGCTTGTTGTTCGTCTTTGGTCAGGTTTGTTTCAAAGCTTTCCCTTTTATCCAGCATTCTTCGAGCAATATCCACTAAGCTGTTTATTTCAACTTGAAAAGTTCTTTTGTTTTGTTCTAACTGAGTGGGTTCAAATTCCAAAGCTCCCATTCCTCGAGTACCAATAAAGCAAAGCTGTTCTATCGGATTCATACTATTTTCTGGACGACCATTTTGTGCCAACCAAATATTAATTAATTGATTCCCATATTTATCTGGTAATACATCTGCCAATAAACCCGGTAATCCTTTAAATGTGTCATATTCCTTGTTTCTTGAAGCTCTTAACTCTGGAAATGAGAATATGCTATTACTTGATTGAATTGGAATTTTAATGGGAGCTAAATCCCAACCTATTGCTTTAAATTTCGGATCATATTCAAAGCTTGCAAGACCTTTGTTTTCATCCCATGAAACTGCACCAATAGTTTGGTTCCAGATTTTAACAAATGCTGTTTTTACCGCTACCATTCACTCTCATTTTCTTTACC
>CBDVAV010000078.1:0-11061 GCA_965372055.1 uncultured bacterium
GGGAATTGGTGCCACCAATCAATAAATCGACATCTGAACCATTGGCATCAATCAATAAGGATTGATGACTGGCATACATGTTGATTTTCCCATTGTCTATGGTATAATTAATATCTTTCGGAATGACAAATGAATACTCAAAATCCCCGTCAATTACACTGACTTTCCCCCTGAAAAGGTTATTTATCCTTTCCCTGTATAAAAATTGGGGGCCATCACTGCCCAGGGTTTTAACAAACTCCTCTTTGTCAAATACTTCTGCATCCAATGTGCCATTGAACCCTGTTATCTTTTCACCTGATTTTGTGGCAATGATCCCACGAATTGTCACTTTTTCAGTGGCATTAAGGGTATCAATTAATTGATCTGTTGCAATTCCATTAATTTCGGTGATAATTAGCTGGTTCTCTGGATAGGCAAGTTTCATCGAGGGATCTCCCAATAATGAGAAATTACGGTTGTTCGGGCCATTAAGGCTATTGTTTTTAGTTGACCTGAAAATATCCCCAAGCCTTTGATGTTCTCCATTCACTAAAGTAAATACTACATCATAGAATGCCTGGTTCAACAGGAAATTTGTACTTGAAAAAACTGGCCTGGCGGTAGTAACTAAAGCAATGCCTCCTCCATTGGGGTTTAAAACTGTTAATTCTCCCCCAGATGTTTGAAAAGGATCATCATGTCTTCCAAATTCACAAGTGGCGGTTACAAATAAAGGTAAAGTGTTATAGTTGTTCCAATTATTGATTTCATCTAATCTTAAGACCCTTTCATCCGTCCAGCCCTTTTCACCGCCATGGCCTGTATAATTGATGATCAGCGCACCATTGCTCACAGTTTGCTTAAGTTTTTCTTTGGCTTCCGGTGATAACTCTGCTCCAGGCTCCACAACCTGGGGAAATGCATCAAGGTAAATCTTTTTAACATTGAACTGAGGGAAACTACTGTCAACCAAGACTGCCAATCTTTCTGCTTGGGTTTGGTGGATATTGAAATCCCCATCATCTGCAACAAAATAAACATTATTCCTCCAACTCCCCTGGGTATCGGAATTGGTTTGGTAATTGATGTATTTGTTTACCACGTACTGGGCTTCGGTGACAGTTGTTATGGGCAACCTACCAATGCCTAATTCCATTACCAAGTCCCCGGATAATGTTTCGACCCACTCACCTTCATCATTATCGAGAAAGCCAAAATAATCATCAGAGGAATATGTTTGAAGCGGATGGAGTGAATTGCGCGACTCATAGGTAGGCACGAAATTATTGTGCTTGAAATACTTGTTTTTATAATCATATGTCCCTTTACCAAACAAGAGCAGGTATTTCAATTTTTGTTGATCCTGATCGTATAAATACTTCATAAAATCCCTGATTGCCGTAGGGTCTGGCGATCCAGACCCGAACTCATTAAATACCTGTTTCGTTGTAACAACGTTTACATCCAGTTTATCATGGTCTTGTCGAAGTTGTGCCAGCCTTTCCGCCTCTGAAAGAAAATTTAGATGGGATATAATAACTAGATCAGGAACTTCAATATTATGAAGGTTTTGATTTGATACTTTTTGTTTAATTTTTGGTATTGGAAATGATTCAGAAAGCTTGAATAATATAAACTCTTTCAGGATTGTAGTTTCTGTCCCAAACTCCCCTTGGCTGCCATTCATCTGATATTCCTGATTCAGGATATTTCCAGGGTCCGTGACATCCCAGATTATAGTCTCATTGTCCATTCCGGCAATGCTGAATGTTGATATGGGATTCCTCAGGCTGCTAACTGAGCGGAAAAAGGTTTGCTCATCATATTTTGCTAATTGGCGTTTTCCAGTTACAAAGAGAAAATCAATGTAGCCGTTTGACTTACTGGTTCCTGCTTTTTGATAAGAAACATCGATATTAATATTATCATCCAACAGGGCAGCATTGATCTTAAAAGTGTCTTTTCTTACTGTTCCTTTAATACCATATTGTGAATTTGGTATGGCAGGTAAAATTTGCTCTCCAACCATTATTCCGTTCACTGTGATGGCGAACTTCGGACTTTCAAAAGATTCAGCCAGCACTGAAGACACAACTAGAAGGTTTGAGGTGGGAATGAGCCCTTCAAAGTTAAATTTGAAGCTTTTAGGTTCATCGTTACCAAAGATATCACCGTACCATTTTCTTCCCGACCCTCCTTTCAAATCTATCCCCCGCATGATGTTGAATGTGTCAACTTCATGAGATTGATAATGATCAAAATCAACAATTTTTGGGTGATTGACACCGAGACTTGTTGCATTTTTAACCCTTAGCCCATTAGTGGATGAAGGATTTAGAAAGTAAAAAGTTGTATCCGAATAAAGGTTATTGGTATAATAGAAGCTGTTTTTATCTTCATCGTAATAATAGGTATCCGGATCTTTGCCATGAAACAGTATGTAATCCCCAGGATCAAACCGACCGTCTTCTTCCCCAAAAACAAAAATGGCATTTTCAACCAGGTCAAATGGCCGAGGGTCACTGTTCTTTTGTGAAAGCATTTGTCCTCCATTGCCGAAAAGCTTTATGTTTCTGGGATCAACTTGAGTAGGATCAATTCCAGCACTTTGTAAAAGCCCATAGTCTATCTTAAATATGGCAGTTTTTGTCACCCCAAACTTGTACCATTCACCTGTGCTTAACACAGAGTTGGACTGGGCATAAACATTACCTGTATAAGATAAACTAATACAGCATAGGCTTAATAGAATTATTATCGATATGGCACCAATTGGTTTCAAAGTCAGGTTTTAATACAGCTTATATTAAAAGGGTAACAATATTATAGCTTAAAACGTTTCTGAGCAAGTTTTATTACCTACATGCTTATTATTATGGAAATTCTGTTCAAATTAATAAATTGAGTGTACTTGATTGATCATTGCTAACTGATGTTCAGGGTAAGAAATCCGATATACACCAGTGAAGCATAGATAAAGAATCTTAAAAACCTGAAAGCTGAATAAATAAGAAACTTTTTGAAGTTGAATTTTACAGATCCGACCATCATACAGATCCCTGAAAAAGGAAGAGGGGTCAAGGCCGCTACTATTATTAATAGCCCCCCAAATCTCCGAAAAAATATCTCGTATTTTCGAAGATACACTTCCTTTAAGTACTGATATCTTTTGCTGTTACTAAAAATCCGGCCAATCCAATATCCTCCAATCCCAGCTAAATAAGATATAACAGACAACAAAATAACATGACCGCCATAGATGACAACACTGTCAGATTGTAATGACCATAGCATAAAAAATACTTCGGGAGGGATGATGCCAACCAGTATCTCTGAGATGGTAAAGACCAAGTATACTAATATTGTACGGTCGAAAAAGCTCTCCACCCAAGCATAAGCATCGCTTACCCAGCTTCCAGGATGAAATGGAGCAAATTCCCAGACTAATACAAAGATCACAACAACAGCCGCGAACCAGGCTACACCTTTTAGCAGATTCTTATACAAGAACCGTTTTCTGTTGAGTATCTTCATGCTGGTGGTTAATTTATTATCTCCGCCCGTTTAAACGGTTTTGATTGATCAAAAAGTTTTCTATAAGTGACATGGGTTTTTGCCACATGCCCCCCCACCTGCTCCACGACCCGTATCATTTTCGGGTTAAAATCCCCTATCCAGTTCATCTCCAAGTATTTATAGCGATGGTAATCGTCCTGGACCATTTGAGCCGTGGTCATGATCATGGCCCCCTCAACTCCCTTCCCCTGATGTTCCGGAATTACGCCGAACACCAACCCAAACATTTTATTGCAGGATTTTCTCCATTTATGATAAATGAATTTCAATTTTCCAATCCAATTCATTTTTCCGTTTACATATTTAAATATTTGATTTACCTCGGGTAATAGAATGAAAACCGATATAGGTTCATTGTTATAATAGCCAAACCATATAATCTTTTCATCAATAATAGGTTTGAGCTGATAGATGAGATTCTTAGCTTGTGGGCCAGTCATTTGGGGAACACCATGCCTGGCCCATGCCTTATTATAAACAACCCTAAAATCTTCTATATACTTTTTTAAGTTGTTTAGTTTGATATGTGAAAAAGTATAGCCCGGATCTTTCTTAATCATATCTGCTTTCGCCTGCAGTTTGGGATTAAATGGATCGCGGGTTACGCGGGCATAGGTAAATTGATTGAAATATACCTTAAATCCATAGTCTTCAAAAAACTGCCGGTAATAAGGAAGGTTATAATTGCATCTGTAATTAGGTTCAATTTCAAATCCATCAATTAGCAAGCCCCACCATTGATCCCTGGTGCCAAAATTAATGGGGCCGTCCATGGCTTCAATTTCTCGATCTTCCAACCATGATTTACACTGGTCGAACAACATAAATGCGGCCTCTTTGTCATTGATGCAATCAAAGAAACCGAATCCGCCAGTAGGCTGATCATTATCCCTGCTGGCTGTTTTCCTATTAACAAAGGCTGCCACTCTTCCTATTACTTGCTCTTTTTTATCCACCAGTAGCCACCTGGTACACTCCCCGTGCCGGAATGCTTTGTTTTTAGAGGGATCAAAGACATTTTCAATATCCTTGTCCAATGGCCGGATATATGCACTGACATCTTTATATAGCTTTAGAGGAAGCATGAGGAACTTCTTTGCCTGTCTGGTGTCATTAACTTCTATCAATTTCATAAACCTTGCAGTAAACCCGGCTCTAATCCTTTACATTTTATCAGAAGCTCCAAATATAAAGAATAGAACTCGAATCTTAGAAATTTAATTTCGGATCAGAAAATATAAACACAATTTCAGTAAAGGGAAATAAAGTAAATTTGATAAACTAAAGATTTTAAAAAGTGAGATCAACAAAAATCAATATCAAAAATAAAGAAGGGCATAATATATCAGCTGTCCTGGATACTCCACTCAGTACACCGGTCGCTTATGCTATATTCGCACATTGTTTTACCTGCTCAAAAAACCTGACTGCTGTACGTAATATAACCAGGTCTTTGAACTCCGAAGGAATAGGTGTCGCCCGTTTTGATTTTACCGGGTTAGGTGAAAGCGAAGGAGAATTTTCCGACACTAATTTTTCATCAAATGTCGATGATCTGATTTCCGTGTTTAATTATCTTAAAGAAAACGATACCACCCCGCAGATAATCATCGGTCATTCTTTAGGGGGCACTGCTGTTTTAATGGCAGCCTCAAAAATCCCCGAAATGAAAGCCGTGGTTACAATTGGCTCCCCGTCCAGTCCTCCACATGTCTTGAAACTGTTCGGCAAGAATGTAGGTGAAATAAAACAAAGAGGATATGCTGAAGTCAATATTGGAGGAAGACCATTCAGGATAAAAAAACAGTTCGTGGAAGACCTTGAAAAAACCGACATATCCCTAGTAATAAGCAATCTCAAAAAATCTTTATTGGTACTGCATTCGCCGCAAGATAAAATTGTTGGCATCGGGAATGCATCTGAAATTTATGGTCATGCGAAGCACCCTAAAAGTTTTGTCTCCTTAGATGGAGCTGATCACCTTCTTTCAAATAAGGAGGATTCCCATTATGCTGGAAAAGTGATATCTGCCTGGGCTTCAAAATATATCACCGCCCAGAAAGACAGACTTGAAAGCCGTGGAAAGGTTGATGTGCAAATTGGTGAAAACGGATACACCACGGATATTCTGGCCTACGGGCATCCTTTTATCGCCGATGAGCCAGAATCTGTAGGAGGAAATGATCTTGGCCCCTCACCCTATGGTTTGCTGCTTTCGAGCCTTGGGGCCTGCACCGGTATTACCCTTAGAATGTATGCAACCCGTAAGAATTGGGATTTAAAAGAAGTATTGATCCATTTATCCCACGATAAAATTTATGCTGAAGATTGTAGGGAGTGTGAAACCAAAACCGGGAAGATTGATAAAATAGAAAGGAAAATTGAACTTATAGGCCATTTGGATGATAAACAAAAGCAACGATTGATGGAAATTGCAGACCGTTGTCCCGTGCACAGGACTTTGCACTCGGAGATCATGGTCGAAACATCAATGGTATAATGAATGAAGGGTTATAATTCCCAAGATCAGCCAACTATGATTTCGACCCTTAGAAATTAATTCCTAAATTACATCTGAAATCGACCTTTAGTAAAATCCATGAAAAGAGGACTGATTTTTTTAGCAAGTATTTACTTAACAGCCAGTATAGCTTTTTCACAGACAATTAATCTGGACAGAGGATTAATTGCCTATTATCCTTTTAACGGAAATGCTGAAGATGCATCAGGAAACAATAATCAAGGGGTTGTTAATGGGGCAGAATACGATCCCGAAGCCCGTTGTGGTGATGGGGCATATTATTTCAATGGAGTTGAGAACAATATTGACTTTGGCAATGGAGATGTCTACAATAAACCTTTCAGGGGGTTGACTATCTCGGCTATGTTCAGACCTGATGATGAAACCCCTGAAGATTTTCAACTTTTGATTGGAAAATGGGCCTTTAAAGCTGATAAAGACCAATTTGCTTTATTTATCAATGTCAATAATAAATTGTCTTTTTCGGTTGCGGATGGAGATGAATTCGGATTGGGTCTGTACAGTCATCAAAGGTTTAAACCCCATATATGGTATCATATTACTGCTATTTGGAACCGGTCCCGGAAGATGGGGATTTTTATTAATGGTGAACTTGATAAAATGGGCGAACAACATGGAGATGGGTTCAACACCTCCACCAATGTTACTTTAAAAATGGGCCGCCAAATTGTAGGCCAAGACCGCCCATATAAAGGGTATTTAGACCAGGTGAGGGTATACAACAGATCTTTAAGTTTAGCTGAAGTTAAAGCACTTTACCGAATGGACAACGCGGTTTGTAACCAATTTACTTTGAAAGGTAATGTGTACAATAAAACCACTAATGAACCTATAGAAGCCTCTATTATTTTCGAAGACCTGGATTCCGGTGATGAGTTTATTAATATTAAGTCTGACGCTGAAAATGGTTATTACGAGACTATCCTGCCAATTGGATATCATTACGCTTTTTATGCCAAGGCCAAGAATTATATTTCCATAAATGAGAATGTGAGTACCGCTAATGTTAAACATAATTCAGTAATTGAACAGGATTTGTACCTAGTCCCTTTGGAAGTTGGCGGAACAGTGAGATTGAACAATATCTTTTTTGAAACCGCCAAAGCCGATCTAAAGGAAGAGTCAGCCGCAGAACTGAAAAGGCTGATCGGCCTTTTGAACCAAATTACAGGTCTGGTAGTGGAGATTGGAGGCCATACTGACTCCGTAGGATCCGATGATTACAACCTAAATCTGTCAAACCTGAGAGCTAGCGCTGTACGTGACTACTTATTGGAACATAGTATTGATACTGCCAGGGTAGTTTCCAAAGGTTATGGTGAAACCGTTCCGGTGGACACTAACGATACGGATGAAGGCCGTCAGCAAAACCGAAGGGTAGAGTTTAAGATATTGGGCCTGGATGGAATTCAAGAAAATTAACCCAGAAGAAACTTATACTATCCGCCATCGGGTATTGAGGCCACATCAAACTTTAAACGATTGCAAATACCCGGCTGATTTTGAAGCGGGAAGCTTCCATTTGGGTGCTGTTTTAGATCATCAGCTAATTAGTGTTGCTTCGTTCTATCAGGAAATCAATCCTTCGCTAAATGGTGAAATACAATATCGGTTACGTGGCATGGCCACCTTACCGGATTTCCGTGGTAAAAAAGCTGGTTCCGGATTACTCTTCGAGGGCATCGGGATCATCAGAAAAAGGAAGTCAGATATCCTTTGGTGCAATGCCCGAACCACGGTGAGTGATTTCTATAAATCATTGGGAATGGATGAAATGGGTGAAGTATTTGACATTCATCCCATTGGGCCGCATAAGCTGATGTACATGTATTTGTGAGGTGTTTTTTAATAGCCATATGGCTTCTGATTTTTTTCTAAAACCTCTAAGCCTACTTATTAGAAGAATCTAAACAAGGGCAAATAAATTTATTTTTCACTTTTTTTGGTTTGCAATACATTATGGGATAACGCTTTTTTAAGTAATCCCCGAAATTTGAATACGTATTTCTCTCCCTCCCAAAAATAATCTCTTAAAAACTTGTATTAGTTTCGATTCTGGAGAAAGAAGTTAATAACAGAAACAAATGAAAATAAAATTGGATTTTCGATCACGGAGTCCTTAACGATGACCCTCACCAGGATTATTATCCTGGTTTAAGCAATAAAAACAATTATTTTTCTTTTTTTCTAACTTAAACTTAATAAAAATGAGTAATGGGAAATGTGGTGTACATCACTACAAAAATATCGATCAAGCAAAAATTGATGCTATTCTTAAAGCATTGAAAGACAATGGTGCAACTGTTACTGGAAATAATCCTTGGAATGTAGACACTCATAATCACGGTGTGAAATTACAAGGAACATGGGATCAACAGGCTTCGACTTTATCCATAATTGTAACCGCTAAAGACTTTTATGTTCCGTGCTCAAAGATCTGGGACAATATTGATCCACTGATTAATCATATCTCAGGACTTTCGGCTACAGAATTGGCTTGAACTGATTGGGATTAATTTTTCACAAACTAGGCACAATCTATGAAAGGCATAGTTCAGTGCCTAGTTTCGGGTTTAATTTATGGCCACGACAATAATGGCTTGGATAATACTGTAATTACGTTTCCAAAGACATTCTGTAAAGGATGCGGGAATGGGAGACTTCCAAATATTTTCTTTCACAAGTCGCCCTATACAGTAATACATCCATTGCAAAGGAAGACATGCGATTACTATGGTTGAAGATATTATACATTACATATGAGATGAAGTTTCTTTAGCAGACATACCTGGGAAGGCAAGAGTCCATTGTACTTTGAAAATATTAATCACTGGGCACAGCCGAGCAATTGCGAGGGCCAAATGGCCTCAGATTTTTTGCTTGAATAAGAAAAGAGGTTTACCAAACTTTAAAAGTTTAGTAAACCTGATTCTAATTCATCAACAATATGAATGATTTTTAATTTTACGTTTAGATAAGATTCTCCAGATATTTATACCCTGATCCGGTATTCAAGATCAATACCTGATCATTTTCGGTTACCCAATTTTCCGTGCTAAGCTTTTTGAGGGCTGCCCAGCAGGCTGCACCTTCCGGGCAGATCAACTTGCCTTCCTTGGCGGCTATTTCTTTAACCCCGGCAATTATGTCTTGGTCACTGACCGCCACTGCGCAACCTTTACTTTGTGCAATGGCATTCAAAATCAAAGTATCCCCAAACGGTTTTGGCACACAAAGTCCGTTGGCAATGGTTGTGGCATCATGATAAAACTCCGCCGTATCTGCCTGCTGATGATAGGCATCAACTATTGGTGTGCAGCCATCCGACTGTACAGCCACCATCTTCGGTCTTTTACTGCCAATCCAACCCATCTCTTCCATTTCATTAAAAGCTTTCCAGATGCCTATCAGACCTGTTCCACCACCGGTGGGATAAAGAATCACATCGGGCAAATGCCAGCCAAATTGTTCAGCAATCTCGTAGCCCAAAGTTTTCTTGCCTTCTATCCTGAAGGGTTCTTTCAGTGTCGACACATCAAACCAGTTTTTGTTTTGCATGGATACCATTTTACCGCAATCGCTAATATTTCCATCAACCTGAACCAACGTGGCACCATATAGCTCGCATTCTTGTTTGAAAACTTCAGGAGTGTTCCGTGGCATGTAAACCGTGGCCTTGATGCCGGCTTTGGCACAATATGCTGCCATGGCCCCCCCGGCATTTCCCGCGGTAGGGATCACGCATTCTTCAATTCCAAGCTCTTTTGCCTTGGATATTGCCATGGAAAGACCTCTGGCCTTAAAGGAACCTGTTGGGTTGAATGACTCGTCTTTTATATGGACTTGATTGATATTTATGTTTTTGGAAAGATTGTCCAATTGGGATATTGGCGTAAACCCTTCACCAAGGGAAATGATATTGGTTGAGGAAATAACTGGCAAAAATTCTTTATAACGCCACATATTAGGCTCCCTAGAAACGAAAATATTTTTATCAAATCCAAAGGGCAGTTTATAATAGGCCAAAAGTGGTTTTCCACAGCCTTCTTTCTGACAATAAGTATGCGCTGTTTCTTTATTATAAATGGTTCTGCATGAAGAACATGCCAGTCCTGTATATTCTGAACCAGTAAAATCTTCAACATCAAGTTCAGGTAGGGTCAAATACATCATCTTACTTTTGTAATCTCTTTTAATAACAAAACAGAAGCGAAATGTATTCCATAAAATGAAGCAGGGCAAATGATATTTAATTATAACCTATAACTAAAAGTTATAATGCTGACGGGCAAATTGCATAAATACCCTGTTTAACCCGGACGGTTCGGGGCCCATTGGATTAATAAAATCGAAATAACGGAAAATCTTTAAGCCTTTAACATTTACTGCTTTAAATAACCCCCTGTTAAGTTCTTTGGTAATTGACACTACCGGCAAGAACCCCAAACAACTTGATGAGCTGATAAATGATTTCAGTGTTTCAGTGCTTCCAAGGTACATCACCACATGCAGTGCCGTGAGCCTTATTTTTTTCTTTTTAAGCTCGTATTCAATAACCTCCCTGGTCCCCGAGCCGCGTTCCCGCAATACAATTGGAATATCCAAAAGATCTTTCAGGCTTATTTCCCCCAATGAAGCCAGTTCACTCTCCGGATTGACCACGGCCACTACTTCATCTGAAATGAACCTGTCATATATAATATCTTTGTTTTTTGACTTCCCTTCTACTATTCCCAGGTCGATTTCCCCTTTTAACAAAGTATCGGTAATGTGCTGTGTGTTTCCGTTCAACAGCGACAATTTTATTTTGGGAAACTTTTTGTGAAATGCAGACAATACCTGTGGAATTACATATTGAGCTATAGTTGTAGAAGCTCCAAGTTTTAGCTGGCCTGAAACACGGTCTTTAAAAGTGCTCATTTCAAAATCCAGCTTGCGGTGAAGGGAAAGGATCTGTTCCG
>CBDVAV010000079.1:0-11060 GCA_965372055.1 uncultured bacterium
AACCCTGCCATTGTCAGGCGAATCTTCAACCATAGATTTCAATAAATATTGTCTAATTTCAATATCACCTTCCATTAGATAGTAAATATAGGTTGATCCATTCAGGTTATTTGTTCTTTCCATTACAATTCCTGAGCTCCCGGAAAAGCCCAGCTCTTGAAGTAATTCAATATCTTCCTTTGGCATTTCATAGTCTTCAATGATTCTAGTTGTTTCGAATACGAATTCAGATTCCTCAAGTTCATCTAATTTTTCATCAACACATGAAAGAGCTATTGTTGTAAATAACGTGATGATTAAGATAGTTTTAACGTTTTTCATTTTATGCTAAATTAAGATTCGCTCTACTTTGTGTTAAGGAGTGTTCAAGTCACTTTCATCTCCCGCAATGGTCAAATTGTCAATTTTTTTGAAAGGAATTTATTGTAAAAAGCCAAAAGGTGGCGACCATTTCCTTTCTTTCAATTGCGCTTATTGCTCATAGCTTTTAAATAAACCCACCTTTATTCCACTTATCCACCCAATATGGTAGAATAAATGAACCTTTTGTGCAGGGTATTTAAAGCTAAAGCTGATGAACGTATATTGATGTGATTTATATCCCAAATACAGGCACTATTGTATCCTTATTAAATCTTCTTATTTATTCAGATCAATAATTACCCTCCTGTACGCTTCCGTGGTTGCTTTACGGGTGTTTATAGTGATGTCAGGTGCTAACACCTGACATCCACAAAAATTGGTGCAATTGAGAGAGAGAAGCAGATTAAGAAATGGCGTCGTACAAAAAAGGAATGGTTGATGAATCAGGTGAATCCACAGTGGCATTTTTCAATGATAATTATGTTGAGTACGGATCAAACAAGATTCCCCTCCTAAAGGCGGGCAAGGCTCGACCAAGCTCGGAATGACTCCACAGCTTTACATTTGTGCTGTACGCAACATGTTAAGGGCTCGGGATGATTACCGCTAAACACTTCCGCTATACGTAGCAATGAAGGATTTTGGCACTATTTATTCAGATCAATAATAGCTCTCCGATACGCTTCGGTGCTTACTTTACGGGTGTTGTAATCCTTGATGTATTTTAAGTATTCAGGATCGGTGGGGTATGCTTGATTATTGCCATAAGGATAGCTGCTCATTTGATGGAAAGGAAGTGGCCCCACGGTTTTTCCATGGGCAGTGTTAAGGTCGCCGTCTTTAATCCAACCTTCACTGTAAATAAGAAAATCCCTTTTCCAATTTTGCTGGAGTTCAGGTAAATCTTTAGCATCAAATTCCAGTGTGATCTCATCACCGGAGTTGGCAATGATATACTTATTGTCAGATTTTTCCAGAAGCGGATTAACATCCCCATACCGGGTATAGCTTCCAATAAGGTCACGCCATTTCTGGCCTTTGCTTACTTTGTTGTAATCAAACCAATGGGGGCCATAGCGACCGCCTTTCCGGTACATTTCCGAAAAACCCCGGTAATGTAAATCAGCGGAAGCAGGTTTCATTTTTGAAGATACTATTGGCACATTTCCATCAATCTTAGAGATAAAGATATAGTCCCAATATATTTCCATGTTGGTACGGATCCTTACCTCGCGATGTTCAGACAAGAATTTTCCTGTAATGTCAATCACCATGGTCTTGTTTTTACCCATGGGAATGCCAAGGCTTTCAATTACAGTTTCCCAATCCCCTTTTTGGTTGATCACCTGCAAATAGGGTGAGATTACCTGGGTTGCCCCTGATTGCGAAATGGAAACATTGATACTGGCATCCGTGGGATATAACCACCCGTTTAAGAACAGGGTTAAATTGTCATCGTCAGGTATATCCCCAAAATCCATGATGAGGTCTTTTAATTCAGTAACACCCTGGTACTTGGCTGGATTAAAATTGGCAACGAACCTGTCATCTTTGGTTGATAATAATGAAAGGAGATCATTGCCCTTTCCATCCATGGCAGAAACAGGCAAGATTTTATCGGTAACTGCATAAATATGTTTTTCCGGATACGGGGGTGGCACGTGTCTCTCATCCACGTATATTTCCACGGAATCAGGATGATCAATGGCATACAATTCGGCCTTGTCAAAATAGGCGGTTTCCCAAAGTTCTTCAGTTATTTGGATTGAATAGACACCATTTTTAGGCTTTAGCAATTCACCAGGGATTTTGAGGTATTCTTTGGAAGCCTCGGCAAATGCATAAGCGGTAGTTTCACCTCCCATGATTCCCAATGGCATTCCCAGGGCACTGCGCCACATCATGTCTTTTACGAAAATATATTCTTCCCCGTTCCAGGTGTATAAGAAGAAGCATGAGCCTTTCAATACTTGTTCTTCAATCAGATCCTGATCGCTGCCTGGGAAGAAGATATTTTGGGGAACGCCATTGGGCCATAATATCCGTACCACATCTGCCTTGAGACGGTCACCAAGCCCAAAGTGCACCACTGGATCGGTGACTACTTTCATTTGGTAGAGATCCCCAGCCCTGATCTCAAGTTTGGCCCCAATTCCAAAATGGTTGTTCTTGCTGCTCCCGGTCCTTAATCCTACTAGGTTTACTTTCAGGTAATGGTTTAAATTCCCTCCGTTATTTTGGAATAACCGGATACTGCCATCCAGCCCTCCAATAAAAATATCAAGGTCACCATCTTCATCATAATCAACAGCTTCTATTTGCCTGCCAGAGGTTAAGTTATCTGGTAATAAATCTGAAACATCCTCAATATTCCCCGATCCATCATTATGGAAGAGGAACACGCCTCTTCCAGTGGATTTTCCTACTATTAGCAAATCCAGGAATCCATCATTGTCAAAATCAAAAAACTCTGCATCGTACCCAACAAGGTTGTTGAGTTTGTTCTTCCAACCATCTATACGGTTATCTTCTTCAAAGCTTCCGTCCCCTTTATTCTGTAGTAATTGATATGATCCACCTTCAAGGGCAGTGATGAAAAAGTCCAGGAAGCCATCATTGTTATAATCCCCCACTGCAACGGCCCCTGAGTTACCTTCACTTGCCAATCCCCCGGCATCAGTAATATTATCAAACCTACCTTGTCTTTGATTTGCATAGAGAATGTTACTGGTGTCCTGATTTACTACTACCAAGTCTATATCGCCATCTTCATCAAAATCCCCAAAAGCAGCATCACGGCTATTGGTATCATCCCCTACAACCCCCATTGCCCTGGATTGTTCTAAAAAAGTACCGTCTGAATTATTTCGATATAGTAAATTTGTTCCTTGTTTTGCAATAAACAAGTCTAAATCCCCATCGTGGTCGATGTCAAAAAATAATGGAGTTGAGCCAATCTCTTGATCTCCAACTTCCGCACTTGCAGTCACGTCTACGAATTTCCCTTGGCCGTCATTTTGGTACAATAGGTTTGCCCCTTCCTTAACAATATACAAATCCAACCAGCCATCGTTGTTATAGTCTGCGAAAATAGATGAATATTCCTCTCCGGTATGGTCAATTCCCGAATTATTGGCAACATCCTCAAACAGGCCACCTCTCCCGGCAAATTCATTGCGTAATAAATAAAAGTTTGCTTCCTGGCCTTCTTTAAAGTTTGTAAAATATACATCTTGGTCGCCATCGCCATCATAATCCCCAATAGAAAGATATGAATAGTAATCCTTAGCTTGATCTTTAATTGTTAACTGTCGATTTACATCATCCAGACCCTCATCGGAAGTGACCTCGGTAAAAGAAATGGCCTCCAATATAGATTCCCCTTCAGGAATTTCTGCAGTAAACAATTGGCTAAATGTTATAACCGGGGATCCTACCCTAGCACCTCCTGGGCCAGCAATATCCCGGAGGTCTGTTTGGTACAAGGTGGTGACTTTCAAAAAATTATGAAATATTTTAACCACTTTTAGTGCTTCGGGTGCATTGGAAGCATGTAAATACTCCAGGGCTTTATTATAAAAATCAGCGGCCTCCTTTGGAAATTCGGGGAACTGCTTTTGGATTTGCTCCAGGTGCAGAAGGGCTTGATCAGCCTTTTCGGTTTTTAATAGAATCTCTATAAGTTCTAGCCTGGGAACTATGTTATTTGGAGTGTTGCCCACCAAGGAGTTCAAGTATTTGGTTTGCAATTCATTGGCCTCATCTGTTAACCCCGGCCTGGAATATAGTTCTACAAGGCTGTAAAGTGCCCTATTATTGCCCGGGGCAATCTCAATGATATTTTTTAATTGGTCTATTGATTCTTCATAAGAATCAGTCAATTTATAATATTCTGCAAGGATCAATCCTGCATCAGGGTTATCCGGATCCTTATCCATTGCAATGTCCAGTTGCTTTTTGGCAGCCTCATAATTTCCCTTTCTTAAATATACCAATCCCAAATTGGCATACCCCATCACTTCATCGGGTGCCAGCTTTATCAGTTTCAGGAACTCTGTTTCGGCTTGATCCAATTTGTTTTCTTCAAGGTATGAAAGCCCAAGTATCCTGGTGGAAAGAATATCCCAATATTGCCCTGGTGCCTCCTTTGGTTTTTCTTTACAGGTGGGAATAAACAACAGAATTGATATCCAGATTAAAATAGAGAGTTTGTTCCTCATTGATGATTATCTAACTTCTTTCAACTGATTAATATATGCCTCCAATGCCGTATATCTTTTCGATAATTCAAGAGACATATTCGTTCCCTCCAAGTTAGATAATTCTTCAATATGTGCATAGAATAGTAGATTCTGATTTTCCCTTTGCAGTGATTTTCCTTCTTTGGTCGCCCCTTCACCATCTGCATTGCCCATACCCTCCCCTGGCTTGGCATATTTAATTGCATTGGTAAATAAGGACAGGGCTTCTTTTTGGTTCTTTCCTGCCCAGGCTAGATATCCAGATAGAAAGTATGCTTCGACACTGGTGTAGTTAGAGCCAATAACTGCTGTAAAATATTCCTTGGCAAGATCATCCTTTTCCTGTAACAGGTAAATCTTTCCAAGATGGAGCAGGGATCCGGTTTCTTCTTTGTTTAGATTAAGTGCTTTTTTAAATTCGATTTCCGCTTTTTCAAGGTTTATCAGATTGCTATTTTCATAGTTAAGATAGATGTTCCCCAATTGATAATGGGCACGGGAACTATTTGGATCGATTTCAAGAAGATCAAACCAATATTTCTCGGCCTGATGGTAGTCCTCTTGTTCCAAATACATGTTTCCAATATAATATAGGGCATCCTCATGTTGAGGGTTGATATCAAGGGCTTTTAAGTAATCCCCGGTGGCCTTTTTCCAATCACCTGCTATACGGCTTTTGGTGGCTTGACGATAATATCTCCAAAAGTCCTTTATTATCTTCTTATCCTTGTCTTTTAATTGTGAACTATTGACCACCTCACCCTCTTGTGATTTAAATTTCGAATAAGTTATAAAGAGGAACATCCCAACAATAACGGCAACAGAGATCCAGGCAAGTCGTCTCATAATTAGAGGTTAAGTTGATGAGGCTCTGAATCACCTTCAGTAATTTTTATTGATTGATTAGAGGTTAGGTTATTAAATTGTTGCCGGGTTCCGGAAGGCCAAATGATCTCCAATGTATCAATATGAGTGAGGTTTCCCAAGCCAAAATGTTGGGTCAAGCTATTTTGGGAACAATAGGAACCCTGGGAGCCCACTTGCCTTATTTGAGTAAACCCACTGGCTGTTAATCGCAATTTTGCCCCTACTGCTTGCGAGTTACTTTTGATCCCCATAAGGGTGATATTAAGCCAATTATTGGCATTGCCTCCTTCATTCCTGAGTAAAATCCCAGGCCCATTGTTATTGACTACAAATATATCCACATCACCATCATTGTCGTAATCCCCGAAAGCTGTTCCCCTGCCTACATACTCTTGCTCAAAATATTCGCCACTGGCAATTGAAACATCATAAAACCCTTCTTCCGAATTGCGGTTCCAAAACAACTGGTCTTTCATCGGAATTAAAAGGTTTGGATCAGCACTTTGTGGAAACGTACTTCCATTGGCTACGAAGAGATCAAGTTTTCCATCATTGTCGTAATCAAGAAAAGATGTTCCAAATCCTATATAATCCAAGGCAATCTGCCCCAATCCATAACGGTCGGCTTCATCCATGAATCTAATCCCATCATTGCCAGGCTTATCAAGGGCCAATAATTGTGTTTTCAGGTTGCTATAAAGTGCATTTTCCTGGGCTATCCAGTGAGTAATGAACATATCAATGTCCATATCACCATCCCAATCACCCGTGGCAATTCCCATCGCGCCCCTATAATCCGCCACCAGTGCCTGATGGCTTATTTCCTCAAAGCTCCCATTACCTAGATTTCTAAATAAGACATTATCGGAAACATCGTTGGCCACGTACAGGTCTGGCCAGCCATCTTCATCAAGATCACACCAAATCGCAGATAAGCTTCTGCCCTTTGTATCTGCAACACCTGCTTCACTGGCAACTTCAGAGAATGTACCGTTATTGTTATTTAGGAACAACAGATTTCGTTCTGGCGCAAATGATGAGGGGTTGATGCTGGTGGGGACTTCAACATTATATTGCTGTGCAAAAGCATTTTCATTTGTTTTCTCATACTTTACATAACCACAAACATACAGGTCAATGGCACCATCGAGATTATAATCACCCCATGAAGCCCCAGCCCAGAAACCAGTATAATTATCCAATCCGGCTTTTTGGGTGATGTCGGTAAATGTTCCGTCTTTATTGTTGTGATAAAGCTTGTTTTCACCATATGTTGTCACAAAGAGATCAACATAGCCATCGTTGTTATAATCCCCCCAGGCTACAGCTATGGCAATTGCCCGTAAATCCACACCAGCCTTTGCGCTCACTTCGGTAAATGTGCCATCTGCATTATTGTGATAGAGTGAACAATGTGCAGGGGAGCTTTGCAGTTCTTCTTCTGACATGGTTAGCGGCCCGGCTTCATTGGCAACAAAAAGGTCAAGCCATCCATCGTTGTCATAATCCCCCCAGGCTGCCCCAGAGCCCATATCTTCGGGCAATTGAGTAGATCTCTTTCCGTTAAAATGTCGGAAATCAATACCTGCTTGTTTTGACACATCAACAAAAGTTACTTTTGGATAGTCACTGGGAATTGAACGTGCCAGTTCAGAGGTTAATCCTTCAACTTCTTCTCCAGGTAAATACACTTGTTTTGCAGGCGATAATGTCCAATAAGTAAAAAACAGGGCCACTAGTATAACCAGTACCATCACTGATGCAACGGCAATTCGTCGCTCTCTAGTAGTCAATTTATTGGACATAAGTATATTAAGAACCTTCGTTGTTTACTTTTATGGTTTTTTCATCTTCAGATAATATGGTAATTGGTGCAGTAATCCCAGAATCTTCCCCAAAAAGGTAATTGAGTAAAAATTGATCAAATTTACGATATAGCAATTTAGCCGTAACGGTCAATTCTTTAATTTCCCGTTTTGGTGCGGTAAATTTAAAATCGGTTTTTGTCTCAGGGCTTCCCTCCATGGTTTGGATCATGGTCGGGCAAGGGAAAGTAAATTCAGCCTGATCTGAAAACCCAGGAAACATTGCCCGTCTATATCTTACGCCCACCATTTCCCATAAGTTATGCCTGTCGATCAAATTGCCATACTGGTCTACTGGTTCGGCTTTAAACATAAATGTCCCAGGTTGAATAAAATGTCTTTCATCCCTTTGACCCGAAGAAAAAACCGTGTTCCCATCCTGATCGGTAACTACAATTTCAACCCATGCCTGAATAATGTCCAGGGGGCCAGTTGGAAAGTCATGTCCTACTTTATTATTGGTGATCAAGGCTTTGATGTTTACTTCATCGCCCGGACTTACATTTTCTGGTACATCAAGTTCAAGCGGAACAGCTGGCCCCGGTTGCCATTTGTCCGCAATTTCAGGAATGTCAATTTTACCTTGCAACCATTTTTTAGTTAGTTCAACATGTTCTTCGGCCCCGGGAAGTTCAAGGGCCAAGGGCATAAACTGATTGGCAGCCAGGAACCTGTGACTACGGTGCTTTTTATCGTCTTTGGTGCGGTTATAGTCAGTCTCATCGCCACTGGCTGGTTCAAAAGATTCCACTAATGGCATATGACATTCGCGGCATTCTACGGTTTTCATTGGATCACCGGGATGGTTCCACCTGCTTTTTCTCCAGTTGTCATATTGGTTCTGCAACTGTACCCATCCAACATTGTTGATCTCTTCATCGATAAATTGTTTATGACAGGAGGCGCAAAACTCAGGGCTTTTAAATAAAGTGTGTTGGAGACTTTCTACATGGTATTTTGGATAGGACCTGATCAGAAAGTCCCTGATTATCCGTGTAGATTGATTGGTATCCATTTCGTACATGTACCGTTTTGGTTGGGTCATTACATAATTGGCATTTCCCTGAACATCCGTTTCTTTAATGGCATGACAAGCAATGCAGGATATACCTTCTTGGTATCCTATAAGATTGGTAAGATTATCAGTCAACACATTTTTAGCACCTGAAAAAAGGGAAATGGGATCATGGCAACCTCCACAATAGCGGGTACTTTCTGGGCCATTTTGTTCGCCCATAACGTTTTGAACTTTTTGGAACCCCACGTCCATGGCTGAATATCTGTGGGCACTGACTTGCCACTCGTTGTATATTTCTTCGTGGCAACCTGTAGTTCCACAGCCATCAGAACCTCCTATCGACCTTGGGTCAAATGCCCCGCCGGTATCGGTAGTTGCAAGGCTCGGGGCAAAAGGCCTATCCTTACCATATAAATATCCGTAATCTTCGGGCAGTGTATTATTAAGCTTCAGAGGCGCATAGCTATATTGCCATAGGAATACACATAGAAAGAGTATGATTGAAATAAACAAAGCTCCCCTTATATATTGGCGCTGGGCTACAATTACAGGTTTCATTCTATCGAGATTGCGGGATCGATAGTCCCTGATTAGAACCAATATGGTATGAGGTACTAAGAAGGCTATTAGACCAAAGGTTGTGACGATATGGACCAAATCCCAGGTTTGGCTGATCTTGGTTTGAAAAATTGCCTGGTAGGTTAGCACGATCCCGCTAATGGCCACTATAAGTGAAACCACCATGGCCAAATAACCGGTCAGCAAATAATGGCTCATCCGCATTGACTTATAAATGAACCAATGCCTTATCAGGTACCATAGAAAGGGGAAAATGAATATCAGCCCTACAATGGTGTGCAATAATACCATCACCTGGTTCGAGATATTAAAGGGGAGAAAATATATTGAGAGGCCAGTTATTGTTTCAAAAAACAATAAACCTGAAACGAACCAAAGCAGCACATTCTTCCATTCACTTTCTTTAAAATTATTTTTACTCATAGGTATTGAATTGACGATTGAAAATTGTTAATAAGTTTAGAAATGTACATGTTAACTACAATTTTGAACATCTCATTGTTGTACATTAAAAACCCAGACTCCTAATTATCTGAAATGGGGAATAAAAACAATGATATTTATCAGGTATTAAGCCAAATAAATGCAGAACTGAATTTTATTTAACTGGTAGGGATTTTTAATAAGTGGCTTATTAAGGATAAAATTAGCCAGCACCAGTAAAGAAGGTGGTTTGCGACAAGCCAATAAGGCAAAGCCCTTTTCACACACATATCAGCCCTCTTTACTCCTTCTTCCATGTTGCAAGTTCCAAGGAACTTGCAACATGGAACTTGTAACATTGCATTAAATTTACGGGCATAGCCTAAAGAACATGACTACTCCCAAAGGACATGGATTTTATAGTTTGATTGCAAGATTACTGTTTCTATTGTTTGATCTCTGTGGTTATGGTTATTCTATGAAATATCAGAATAAGCAGTTGGCAATATTACAGTAACCGAAGTCCCAACTTTGTATTTGGTTTCCATAAATACTTTGCCGTTCAACTTTTCCACGGCCTGTTTTACAATGTACAGTCCTAATCCACTGCCTTTAGAAACCTCAGTGGCCCTGAAAAAGATATTGAATACATCCTTTGCTTTACTTTGAGGGATACCAATCCCATTATCTGAAATATTAATCTTTATCTTGTTCTTTCCTTTCAATTCTGATATCCTAATTTTTAATTCAGGATCAGATATACCTTTCTTTCTATATTTAATGGAATTTTCGACCAAATTTTGAAGAATCGAAGTGATCAACCCAGGGTCAGTAGAGAATGATTTTTTAAACTGATTCGATATTTTTACTGATAAACTATCATAACCCTCTATGAATTTGAGGCTTAAAATAATCCCTTTAAGAATTTCATCAATACTGACATTTGAAATCTCAAGGATACCCTCTTCAATCTTTGACAATTCCGACAAATCGGATATCACATTATCCAGTTTTTGTAAACTCTCTATAATTAGCTTATAATACTCCTTTGGGTTTATATTATCCTTGTTATTTGCGGCTAAATCAATCAGGCCTAAAGCAGAGGCAATTGGGCCTTTGAGGTTGTGTGATGTTTTATAAAAAAAGGTACTAAGTTCATTTATTTTATATTGGAGTTTCCTTTCGCTATCCATTAGTTTGGATTCAATATCAAAGTATTTTGATACGTCCCTAACTACTGCAATTACAAATTGGTCACCAATCTTTTTAATTGGACTTAGCATTATATCAACATTTGCTACCTGGCCATTCTTCTTCTTGGCCATTAGACCAGTACAGAAGTTCATAGGCCTGATGTGAGGATTTATGAGAAATTGTTTGCGCAGATTTACATGTGGGTGTTTATGCTTTTCCGGAAGTAAAACTTCGATTTTTTGACCAATAAGTTCATTCGGTTTATAGCCAAACAATTTCTCCACCTGATTGTTCAATTTGATAATCTCTCCCGATATATCGACAATCAAAATTGCATCAGGCAAATAATTTATTACATCATCAAATTTATCCATGTGGGGTGAGGGTCAAGTTAGGTTTTTGGAAAACAGCTTATTAAAACCGATGTTATTGTACAGCAATTATTTCATTCCTTATTGGGAGTCCTTAATTTGGGGTTTTAAGTTATAGGTAACTAATATACTATTTATC
>CBDVAV010000080.1:0-11056 GCA_965372055.1 uncultured bacterium
TAGTTAAAAATGAAGTGCAAATATCGACATATTTTTATTTCAAAAAAAGAATGAATGGTCAAAGTAATAAATTAAGTTAAACCTCAATATCTATTTCTTTGTTGAGAAGGGAGGTAAATTCCTCAATCGAGAAACTACCGAGGTCCCCCTGTTTATGTCTTCTGACAGAAATTTTATCCTCCTGCATTTCCTTTTCCCCTACTATTATCATAAATGGGATCTTTTTAATTTCAGCATCCCGGATTTTCCTCCCAATCTTTTCATCGCGGTTATCTATAAATCCCCGGATATCATTGGCCTTAAGATTATCGAATACTCTATTGGCATATTTACTAAATTTCTCAGATATCGGTAAAATGGCAATTTGATCAGGAGTTAGCCATAAGGGAAAATTACCAGCACAATGTTCAATCAGTATGGCGATAAATCGCTCTAAAGAACCGAAAGGTGCCCGGTGGATCATTACGGGTTGATGTTTCTGGTTATCTGCCCCTATATACTCAAGATCAAAACGTTCAGGGAGGTTATAATCAACTTGGATGGTTCCCAACTGCCATTGTCTTCCCAGGGCATCCTTTACCATAAAATCCAGTTTGGGGCCGTAAAATGCTGCTTCACCTATTTCAACAACTGTTTCTAAATTTCTTTCTTCTGCTGCTTCTGTTATTTGTTTTTCTGCTCTTTCCCAGGCCTCATCTTCTCCAAAGTACTTTTCCATGTTATTGGGGTCTCTAAAGGAGAGCTGGGCCGTGTAATTATCAAATCCCAGGGATTCGAAGACATGCAATACCAGATCAATGACTTTGATAAATTCATCTTTAACTTGTTCGGGCCGGCAAAAAATATGGGCATCATCTTGGGTAAATCCACGTACCCTGGTCAATCCATGTAATTCTCCATGTTGCTCATAGCGGTAGACAGTTCCAAATTCAGCATAGCGAATTGGAAGTTCTTTGTAAGAGCGTGGTTTGACCTTATATATTTCAATGTGATGAGGGCAGTTCATTGGTTTCAGCATGAATTCCTCACCTTCATGAGGCGTAAGGATAGGGCGAAATGAACTCTCTCCATATTTTTCGTAATGACCTGAAGTTACCCACAGTTCTTTTCCTCCAATATGGGGAGTAATTACAGGATCATACCCCGCTTTTACCTGTGCTTTACGCATAAAACTTTCCAATCTTTCACGAAGCATGGCCCCTTTTGGTAACCATAAAGGCAGGCCCATACCCACCTTCTCTGAAAAGGCAAACAACTCCAGTTCTTTTCCGAGTTTTCGATGGTCTCTCTTCTTGGCTTCCTCCAGGATATTTAGGTATTCTTGTAACTCTTTTTGCTTGGGGAAAGTTATTCCATAAATCCTGGTAAGCTGTTTTCTTTTTTCGTCACCCCTCCAATAGGCACCGGCAACATTTAACAGCTTTATTGCCTTAATATGACCTGTGTGAGGAATATGAGGCCCTTTACAAAGGTCAGTGAAGTTACCCTGTTGATAGAATGTGATTTGGCCATCTTCCAATTCTTCGATTAACTCCAATTTATACTGATCTCCTTTTTCTGAAAAATAGGCTTTCGCATCTGCTTTGCTTATTTCCTTACGATAATATTGATTTTTGTCCCTGGCCAACTCCAGCATCTTTTGTTCTACCTTCTTCAGGTCTTCTTCTCCAAACTCTTGATCACCCAAATCAACATCATAATAAAACCCATTCTCGATGGGAGGTCCAATACCAAATTTTACCCCTGGATATAATGACTCCAAGGCTTCGGCCAAGAGGTGTGCTGACGAGTGCCAAAAAGTAGATTTTCCATCTGTATCATTCCAGGTCAGTAACTTAATTGAGGCATCCTCATTAATCGGGCGTGATGCATCCCAAACCTCTCCATTTATCTTTGCCGATAGTACGTTTCTAACCAATCCTTCGCTTATATTACTGGCGATATCCATGCTGGTAATGCCTTTGTCGTAAGATTTTACCATACCATCTGGAAATGATATTTTAATTTTCCCGCTCATATAATCCTCTGATCAATTATTATTTTTAATGGTATCTGCTTGTTGTTCCTTGATTCTTCGCAAATATGCAATTTTTCTGTTAAGGTCAGTTATCTCTTTGCTTACATTCCTAAATGTAGAATCAATAAGATATGTTTTTTGAAAATAAAATGATGCCCGTGAATAATAATACTTTTGGTCATAGGCTTTTCCCAATATCCAAAGGCTTTGAAGATTAGTGGAATCGGTACGTAATATTTTTGATGAATAGTGAATTGCAGAGTCATATAATTGTTTTATGAGCATTGCTTCGGCAATATTCAGGTATAATTCAGCATCTGATTGATCACTTAAAGCAGCTTTATAATAAATAAGTGCACTATCTGCTTTTTCCAGTTGAAGATAAAGGTTGCCCAGTAATTTCATATGCTTCCTGTCATTGGGATTATTATTAATGTTCTTTTTGAGCATCAACATGGCTTGATTGTAATTTCCCATACTAATCAGAATCTCAATCATAAATAATTGTGCTTCCTGATTTGATGTGCTCTCAACAATATCAGAAAGAGTTGATAAAGCCTGGGTTGTATCACCTGCAGCTAGAATTGATTTTGCCATTGGAATCATCACTATAGGAGTAACAATTTCCATTTCAATTGCTTTTTTGCCATATTCTGCAACCTTATCCAGTTCACCAATGATGGAGTAGTTTTCGAACAAGAACAATATAACTTTCGGGTTCTGATCTACTAGTTCAACCAAGGAAGCTTGTTGAATAGCTTTGTTATGTTGTCCTTGTGCTGCCAGTATCCGGGCAAATAAAAACCGGTAATTTAAATTGACAGAATCCAATTGTAAGGCCTTGGATATGGCCATTTTGGATTCTGTAAACTTGTTGGCTTCATAAGTCAGTTTAGATTTTAGGTAATAGCCTTCGGGGTCTTTTGGGTGATCTTTAATAAATAGGTTTATGTCTTCAATTTGGCTTTCTAGAGTAACGTCCGTGGAACCATGAGCCAGATAGTTGCCATATGGCTTATTACAAGCTGCTACAGTGACAATAATTATAACTATGGCCGATATTTTTCCCGAAATCGAAATCACTTACAAAAATATGAATAAGATGGTATTTATCACGAATTTACTATGCCAAAGGCATCCTTTGGGGAAAAAGAAAATTACAAATCACAAATCAGTCAAATAACAAATAAATCCCAATGACTTAAATTTCAAAATCATGAATGTTTCAAAGGGTCTCTGTGGGGAAATTGTATTTTGGATATTGAGCATTCTACCTCCCCCATTGGGATGTCTTTGGTACAGAAAAATACCGGTAATCAATTAGATGGATTAGGTAATAATTAGACCTACAAAATAAATTGGAAACTAAACCTAAAGGCGATCTTGTCCCCTGTCCGATTATCCAGATAGGTTAACCGATGGAATAGGTCAAGTCTCAATATCTTAAAAATGTTTTCGATGCCATAGCCTAATTCCAGGTAGGGATCTTTGCCAAGGGCTTTAATTGGCTCGTTTGGAAGGCCATTTACCCCTGTTAATGCGTGGATTTGCTTGTTATCACTGCTCACATCACCGTACAAAATATTGGCGGTGCCTACTGCCCGCCACTTCAGCTTTTTAAATAAGGGAATCCTGTTAAATAAGAAACCTTCGAATTTATGATAGTAATTGAGGGAAGCATATGAATCGCTTACAAACTCGGAAAAACCCATGGTATTATATGCTATGGGTATATAAAAAGGCGCTTCATTGCCAATATGTCCTTTCAACAAGGGCAGTGGTACATCACCAAAAATTTTACCCGTGGTCAATGAAAAATACGATATTCCCGTAAATCCCATCTTTAAACTCTTGAGGATATTCAAGGTTATTTTATGATAGGAAAAATCGCTATCCAGCAAGCCATTAATTCCCAAAGTATACCGAAGTGTGATTACAGGGGCTTTTATAGGTCCCATGCTCAATCTTTCATTATCATATTGAACCCATAGCTCATCTTTTCCATACCTGGTTTCCAAGGTGATTTCAGAGGTATTGAAATTATCGATCAAGTTGTTTGGGGCATCACCCAAGCCTGGTTGAACCCTATAGGCATAGTTAAATGAAGAATCTACATTTATAATTTTGTATTCTTTATGTGAGAAAATAATCTTTTGATTGAGTCCTTTTGCCAACTCTCTTTTCAAACTAATGTTGTTCTCGGTAAGGAAATAGGGTTGGTTGTGGTCGATATTCCTGAAATAGGTTTCAAAGGCAAATAGACTAACATTACTAAATACATCATCAAAGGTGAGTCCTATTTGCTGAATATCTTTCTTACGGAGCAGGCGCAATTCTGTCCATGGCTTTCGGGAAATGATCCTGTCAATCCCTACGCCATATTTCCATTTTTGATCTAAAGTACCATAGGCTCCATAGCCTTTAAATACCCACTTGTTACTGAAATGAATATTTGTCCTGCCACCTAACCTGAACCTGTTTTCCTCTATATTGTTAAAAGCATAAAATAATGGATATGGGCCAAGGTCAATTTTACCTAATGTTATATAACCTGTTGCTGCATAAGTAATCAGGTCTGTCATTCTTTTGACTGGCCTTATGGTTCTTAGGGTATCGATCATTTTAACCACATTGGCTTCAGTGGTAGTTAGGGGAACATGCCGGTTTTGCTCCCAAAACCCTTCATCCATAATAGTGGCATCTTCAGCCAGTTCAATGGTGGGGTTGTAAAATTTTGGATCGTGAGGTTGGTTGACAATCCAATCTTTATTGGAAGTATAGAATTTAGCAAGAAATCCCGTGGACTTCGCAAAACCGAAATCGGCCAGGCCTGAAAAATCCGTAAATATCCTTGATTTTACCGGAATCCATGGCCCTGCGCCAGATGGCTCCAATTCTTGTTGTATTTTAAGTTTTTCAACATAGTTAAGGTTTGTTGATTTATCTATCCAAACATCGACTTGTTTAAGTGCATAATTTTCTTTGGTAAGCCAGATTGATCCATTAAATGCCAAGTCCCCTTTCCTTTTTGGGTAAAGGTCAATGCGGTAGCAATAATGATCCCCGATATAGAGACTATCGGTTAGATATACATCATAATAGTTTTTCCAGCCATCAGAGATCGGGGAAACAAACTCCTTTGTCCATATGTTAAGCCAATTTTGATAAAAATTATACTCCTGAAAGGAAGATCCGAGAAAATTACCAATAAAGGTACCGTCCTGAACCCCAACACCGGTAATTTTGGTTTTAAGGATATGCTCTTTGTTAAGTTTGGGATTGTTTCTAAAGTATGATTTAGAAATTGATTCAGAAATAAAAAGTGGTAAAATTGGCTGTCCGTCTTCACCCGCAATCTGAGCAATACTATCTATTACGGCTTTTACTTTCTTTACCATTTTACGGCTTTTGAACTTATCCGTTAAATTATCCAGGTCAAATTCTATTTTGTTGTAGCTCTCGTATTCGTATGCCTGCAAGTTTCTTTTATCGTGTTTCTCCTTGTTGGCCACAGCATTTCGCATGATGGCGAATGCGGGGTTTTCTTGGGCCACAAATACTACTTCCCTGAGTCTTATTATGTCTTCTTCCAATTGAAAATTTAATATGACAGATTGACTTTTAGCCACATACTTGATCCTGGCTTTATAACCAATATATGATGCCACCAATGAATCACCTGGGTTATTGGTGCTTAATGCATATCTGCCATCAAAGTCGGTAGTAGCTCCAATAGTGGTCCCCTTAAAAATAACATTTGCAAAAGGAATGGGATCTCCCGACCTGGCATCTGTTACCTTGCCTGTTATTGATATTTGCTGGGAATAGGATCCAGGAATTGACAATACAAATAGTAGCAGTAAAGAAAGGGAGGCAGTTAATATTCTCATTCACTCAATTCAGCTAGTTCTAACTATT
This sequence comes from uncultured bacterium, assembly GCA_965372055.1. Taxonomy (GTDB): domain Bacteria; phylum Bacteroidota; class Bacteroidia; order Cytophagales; family Cyclobacteriaceae; genus CBDVAV01. The sequence goes on from CBDVAV010000080.1 coordinate 5,936, forward strand.
ATTGATCACTTGTTTTGAACCAAACGTCAATAAGAATTAAAAAGTTTATTTCAAACCGCTAAGATATTCTTTCTAACCTAATAATCGAGCCAATGATTTGACCATATAGGTTCAGGCTGCTTTGCAGGAACAGAACAATCTTGATTTCAGCTGCTCATAGTAATACCATGAAGATTATCACCAAGTGAAAATAATATGGTTATCTTCCTTTGTTAAATAAATTTACGGCTATTTGTATCCGTATTAACTTCTTCTTTGCCTATTTACTTCTTATGGTCGTGCTTCCAGGATTAAATTAAACGGGGTTTCTGCTGCTCTTCTAAAACGGCTAAAACCACCAGAAGTGGCTACTTCCCTTAAGCGTTTCTCACCAGCTTGAGCACCCAAACCAAGTCCTACTTCCTGACTAATCGAACTAGGTGTACAAATCATGGTTGAAAAGGAATAAAATGCCCGCCCAACAGGGTTTAAATTTTCCTGTAAGGTATCATTGGCAAAAGGCTCCACGATCATACAAGTACCATCAGGCTTTAAAGCTTTAACTACATGGGCACATGCACCTACAGGGTCACCCATATCATGCAGGCAGTCAAAGAAAGCGACCAAGTCGTAACCATCTTCCGGAAATTCCTTTGCCTTGTCTACTTTAAACGAAATGTTATTTAAGCCTGCTTCATTTGCCAGTGCAGATGCATGTTCGATGGATTCATCATGAAAATCATATCCTGTAAACTCTGAATTTGGGAAAGCTTTGGCCATTACGATAGTTGAAGCTCCATGTCCGCAACCTACATCGGCAACTTTAGCCCCATTTCGTAATTTTTCTTCTACTCCATCCAAGGCTGGAATCCAGTTAGCAACTAAGTTGGCTTTATAAGATGGCCTAAAGAATTTCTCGGTGCCACAAAACAAACAACCATCATGATCTCCCCAGGAAACACCTTCTCCTGATCTAAAAGCATCTTCTATTTTAGGTTCATCAATATACATAGAGGCAATGGCGTAAAATGCACCGGTCATAAGTACAGGACTTTCCTGGTCACCAAAAACCGCAGCTTGTTCTGGGGTCATAGAAAATTCTTCGCTCTCAGCTTCATATTCAATGTACCCGGATGCAGCTTGAGCAGATAACCATTCCCGGACGTATCTTTCAGTGGTGCCTGTTTTTTCAGCGAGTTGTCCTGAAGTCATCGGCCCATTCGTAGCAAGTGACTTATAAAGACCAAGCTTATCTCCCAGTATTATTAGAGATCCATTGGCTGCTGCCCCCATTTCCGTTACCATTTTGCCTAAAAATTCGTTTAGTTTAGCTTCATTTAATTCCATGATTGTTTTGGTTTGTTAGTTGAAAGTTTGGAAAACAATTTATAACAATATAACCTGCTAAAAACGATAAACAAAATAATGTGCATTGCTTTAGAAAGCAGGAGTACCTTCCAAAGCAACTAAGTCTATGGGCAATTGACCCCTTTTTATGATCACTGATGGGATTAGATAAAAACTAATTTAACTGGGTGCTATTTTGCCCAAATCAGTTTGGACAGAAACTTTAAAAATCAAGCTCAATTGTTTCACCTACACCAAAACCAGGATCTTTATCCTTCTTGGGTTTTTTCTTTTTTAATTTGATGGGTTTTTTCCCAGGTTGATCTTTTAACTTCTCATCATCAACTGTTTCCTTTATTGCATTGGTATCTTTTGCCTTTGTATCTGGTTGGAGTATAGGCTCTTCTGTAACTTTATCTTCTTGAATTGGAGGTTGTGGTGAAGGTTGATCCTTTTCTTCTGCTTCAATAACACTTTCAACAAGTTTAACTTTTTTAACCTTATACTGACTTAATTTGTTACCAATGGCTTTCCAACCTTTTACATCTACAATTTCATTTAATCCAACGACTTTAGTTTCGGTTGATTTGTTCTTGCCTTTGCCTTTCACAATGCTCAATTCTACTCGTGGATTATTATCAGTTGTTACCAAGACAAGCTTGGAACCCTGGGATTCACTAATAAAACCAAACCGTTTAGCGTCAGTTGTAGTCTCGATTACAAACCTTTTAACATAGTGATGTTTGCTATCGCCTTCATAATGTACAGTTGATATAACTTTTTGGGGGTCAAATTTGGCAATTAAATGAATCTTCTCATATTCATAGCGGTTAGTCAATTCAAAACTGGTAAGTTCATAGCTTCCATCTTTGTAAATGACAAGGATTTTATCTTCACTGTTGAAATTACCAATCAATTTGCCCCTGCTGTCCCTGTTCAATCGACCCACCGTATCATCGTACCATATATCAAGTCCGCTTAAGGTGGATACTCCAGCTGATTTTAACTCAACCTTCCTCACTGGATACTTGGTGAGAATGTTACCCCCTGCTCCCCTGCCTTTGATTTCCAATTCCGCAAAATCAAAATCAAACACTTTCCTTCTGGCTTTGCAACCTGAGGTTAGTTTGATGGTTATTACTTCTGCCTCCCCGTTGGGGTTTGCGCTTACATAACGCATTTTAGACCCACTGTTTCCCTTGGTAAGGTTATATTCTTTTTCCCTGGTTATGGCCAAAACCTGAAATCTTTTAACATATGATCGTCCTGTTTTACCATCAGTATAAATGGCATTATAGACCATTCTCTCATCACTCTTTTTAAACACGCCTACATGCATGATGTCCTTGCCCATAAATACCTTCTCGGTGATTCGGCTCACCTTACACACACCATCTTTTCTTATCACCAGGATATCATCAATATCGGAACACTCGCCAACAAACTCATCTTTTTTCAGTCCATAGCCAATAAAACCTTCTTCTCTATTTACATATAACTTCTGATTATTGGCGGCAACAATAGTGGCTTTAATGGTATCGAATGACTTTATTTCTGTCTTTCTTTCCCGTCCTTTGCCATATTTTGATAAAAGGTTATTGAAATATGCAATGGCGAAATCAACCAGGTTTTTTAAATGGTGTTCAGTTTCTTTTAGTTCTTCACCGAGTTTATTCATCAACTCATCTGCCTTAAAAGAGTCGAACTTGGAAATGCGTTTGATTTTGATCTCGGTAAGCCTAAGAATATCATCCCTGGCAATTTCCCTGTAAAATTGCTCTTTATATGGTTCCAAACCTTTGTCGATGGTTTCTATTACCTCCTCCCAGGTTTCACATTCTTCGATATCCCGATAGATCCTGTTCTCAATAAATATTTTTTCCAAAGAACTGAAAAGAAGTTTTTCCAACAGTTCTGATTTCTTGATCTCCAACTCCCTTTTTAAAAGGTCCAGGGTTTGCTGGGCATTGATTTTCAATATTTCGTTTACCGTCAGAAACTTTGGTTTATCATCAATTATCACGCAGGCATTGGGTGATATGGATATTTCACAATCTGTAAACGCGTAAAGGGCATCAATGGCAATATCCGGGGATTGGCCAGAGGCCAGGGTTATCAGTATCTCGACATCCCGGGCAGTATTGTCAACCACCTGCTTGATCTTTATTTTTCCTTTGTCATTGGCTCTAATAATGGACTCTATCAGTCCGGTGGTGGTAGTTGAGTACGGGATATCCCTTACTGCCAATGTTTTCTTGTCCACTACCTCAATCATGGATCGTATCCTAACCTTTCCGCCCCTTTTACCCTGATTGTATTCATTGAAATCTGCCGTTCCTCCGGTGGCAAAATCGGGGAATATTTTGGGGCTTTTATCCATTAAAATGTCTATGCATGCTTTTATCAATTCACAGAAGTTATGAGGCAAGATCTTGGTGGACAATCCTACAGCAATTCCCTCGACACCTTGAGCCAGTAACAAAGGAAATTTTACGGGCAATGCCACTGGTTCTTTTTTACGTCCGTCGTAGGTAAGTTGCCACTCGGTTGTTTGTGGATTATATACAACATCAAGGGCAAATTTCGACAACCTTACTTCTATGTATCTAGGTGCCGCAGCACTGTCCCCAGTCCTAACATCACCCCAATTGCCCTGGGTATCAAAAACCAATTCTTTTTGTCCAAGATTAGTGATGGCATCCCCAATGGAAGCATCACCATGGGGATGATATTGCATGGTGCTTCCTATTACGTTGGCGACTTTATTAAAGCGGCCATCGTCCATTTCTTTTAGGGCATGCATTATCCTTCTCTGTACAGGCTTCAGGCCGTCTTCAATAGCTGGGACTGCCCGTTCGAGGATAACATAGGAGGCGTAATCCATAAACCAGGATTCATATCTCCCCGAAACAGGCACTATATTATGAATAGTATCATCCCCCGGATATGGCTGACCATTCTGATTTGGATCTTCTTTTTTCATTTATTTACCTCTTAATTGGCCTCAGCTATGTCCTTGACGAGGTCTTTTTCAACTTTAAGGTTATTAATGATGAATTCTTGTCGCTCGGGAGTGTTTTTTCCCATATAGAAAGACAGCAATTGCTTAATACTTGTATCCTTGCTAAGAATAATGGGCTCAAGTTTTATTTCATCACCAATAAATTCCCCAAATTCATCGGGACTGATTTCCCCCAATCCTTTAAAGCGGGTAATTTCATGCTTCCCTCCTAACTTGGCTATTGCTTTCTGCTTTTCTTCTTCACTGTAACAGTAAATGGTTTCATTTTTATTCCTAACCCTAAAAAGAGGGGTTTCAAGAATATAAACATGACCATGTTTGGCCAGGTCGGGGAAAAACTGGAGAAAAAATGTCAATAATAATAATCTAATATGCATTCCATCTACATCGGCATCTGTAGCTATTACTATTTTATGATATCTAAGCCCTTCCAAACCATCTTCAATATTGAGGGCATGCTGCAATAGATTAAACTCCTCATTTTCATAAACTACCTTTTTGGTCAGTCCGAAACTGTTTAATGGCTTGCCCCTTAAGCTAAACACAGCCTGGGTCTGCACGTCCCTTGATTTGGTAATGGATCCGCTGGCAGAATCGCCCTCGGTGATAAAGATCATGGTTTCATTGAGCCTTTCTCCTTTTGTATCATTGAAATGTACCCTGCAATCCCTAAGTTTTTTGTTGTGTAGATTGGCTTTTTTAGCGCGGTCATTTGCAAGTTTTTTTATTCCGGCAATTTCCTTTCTCTCCCTCTCCGATTGCATTATTCTTTT
>CBDVAV010000081.1:0-11030 GCA_965372055.1 uncultured bacterium
CTGGTACGTTAAATGGGTACAGTGAATCTGTGGTATTTATCATTAAAAAATTCTTTATCTCAGATGCATCAATCTGCCAATAGGCAATATTTTTCCCGTCGGGACTCCATTGGAAACCATCCCTTGCCCCGAATTCCTCTTCGTAAGCCCAATCAAAGGTGCCATTGATCATTCTATCTGAACCGTTGGTAGTCAGGGTGGTTGTTTTACCCGTTTTAATTTCTTCGACATATATATTGTGTTTACTCACAAAAGCAACCCTGTTATCGTCTGATGAGAATTTGGCAAACATTAATGAAGATTCATCAAATTCAGCCCCTATCTGTCTTAATTTCCAATTTCCGAGGTCGAGGATCCAATAATCCCCTTTCGTATTTCTTCTCCATACTCTTTTGGTGTTGGTGAATATCAATAGCATTTGTTTATTACTTGACCACTGGTAATTTGAAATTTCAAGAGGTGATTGTTGACCTTGTGGTATTAGTTTGTCTGCTGAAACAAGCACGGATCTTTTACCTGATTGGTTCTCGTACTTAATAATTTCAAACGACTCTGGGAATTGCTGGGATGATTCAAGAGTGGTATATGATTCCCCGTCATCCATCCACAAGGCAGGTCCAAAGCGCTGATTGTCAAATTCTGTGGAATTAAATATGCGGTCGATTGTTAAAATCGAGGGATCTGTTTCCTGCGCAATGGAATGACTTATAAAAGTGCAGAAGACCAAAAGTTTAATCAAGTTTCTGTATTTAGTGTTTGTTAAAAATTTCATTTCACTGATAAAATTATTTTAGCTGTTAAGTTAGAATTATTTTCTCAAAATAAAACACGTAAAAGTTATTTGATAGGTGGAATTCTTCCCGTCAGTTTTATTCAATTCTCGGATTAACTATGTTTGAAAATTTTGAGCCAAATCGATAGCTGAGACCAACACCAATATCAAACTGAAAGTCAGTCTCTCTTTGTCTTCGTTCCAGCAATATCTCCTTTGCTGTCAATTCTGCGGCAGGAAGAAAAAACTGGTCTTTAATCCGTGAAAACCGAAAGAAAATACCTACATTAAATCCGCGGAACAGTCTGTATTCCAATCTGAGCAAGGTATTTATCCTGTGAGTGGAAGGATCATCAAAGTATTGGATACCTTCCACCGATCCAAAAATTTCTCCCCATTCCTGCTGCACCTCTGTTCTAATCTCAAAACTATGCCGGCCGAGGATATCTTTGGTTTTACCCTCTACTGTCATCAATTCATAATTTAGGTTGGCCAGTTCTATCGAATATCGGAAAGTAATGGCTCTCCTGGTAGACTCACTGTAAGGGAAAATGTTGTATTCCAAAGCTGGACCGCCCAAGACCACTAGGTATATTTTGAGAAATGTTTATCTGGAAACTTCTGCTTTCCCTCCCAATGACCTGGGGGGATTAAAACTCCAGACTGTAAGCAACTCTGCAGAGTAATCTTCTGAAATGTTGACCACGGTTTCCCCCACATCTACTTCATCAAATTCTTCCTGATCATATTCGGCATCAAATTCCAATTCAATTTTAAAATCTTCAGCCACTCTTCTGGCACTTGCAGAACCTTCCAATGAATATGCCTTTTGTTGTGATTCCCCTTCTATGGATCCCTCCACACCCAATCGGAATGCCCATAAATCCCAGGGATCGTCTTCTTTGGATGTTGTAGGTTCAGAATCATCATCTAGATCCGGTTCTTCGTAAATGATACGGAGTCTTGAAGCTATTTTTGGGTTATTTTCAATGAATTGTACCAGGCCAAGGCCCATTGTTGTAGTCAACTGGTTGCGTACTTCTGTATCTGTATTATTTGGATCTGAAACATATAGAATTGATTTTTCAACTCCCTGATAAACCTTGCGTCCAATGTAATCAAGTGTATACTGAAAACCTCCACCACCCGTACGCTGGGATGTGATCAGTAGATGTATATCACTATCTTGTCTGTCCCTAACCCAGTTAACCCATTTTATTTCCCTGCGAAAATGATCAAAATCGCAGTTTCGAGCATTGCAATCAAGAAAAACATTAAGTCCTTGGGTAGTTGATGCACCATTAATCTCCTGACCAAATGCAGATTGGGAGAAAATAATCCATATTAATATTACTGCTGATATTATTTTCATTTTCTTACCTATCTAAGGATTTTTACAACTCGGAAATAAGATAGCCAAAATTTTAACGAAATAGTACATCTGGAATTCAGGCTATTAAGTAATATTTGGCAATTGTATGGCATGTGTTTCGATAGGTTATATTTAGGGGATATTAAACTAATTGAGGATATATTTGTCAAATAATGATATAGGTAATTTTAAAGCTGAGAATACCTAACACTTCAATTACCAATGAAGGAATATTATGCTACTTGGGTAATTACTTTTTTCATAAATTTCTTAGTTGTTGATTTACTAGCTCAAACCGAGCCATCCAAATTCAATTTTAACCTCAGTGGGATTGTCAAGGAGAAAGGAAGTGGGGAAACATTGCCAAATGCCACAGTTGTTTTAAAATATCTAAAGGAAGGAACAAGCACCAACCTTGATGGCTATTTCACCCTGTTTAAGGTACCTACAGATACTACTACTATTGAAGTAAGTTATGTAGGCTATAAAACCTTATCAATAAAACTCAGTTCGAGAATGGAGCTTGAACCATTATTAATCGAATTGGAAGGGAGTACTTTGGAACTTTCAGAAGTTATTGTGTCGGCAAATAACTATAAAATCATGAATGCATCTGAGGGGATTAGTTCTGCCAGGTTATCACCAAAACAATTATCCCTATTACCTGTGGTTGGGGAAGAGGATATTTTCAGATCATTACAACTACTGCCCGGTGTAAGTGGTACCAATGAAAGTTCATCAGGCTTGTACGTTAGAGGAGGGACACCGGATCAAAACCTGGTTCTTCTTGATGGGATGACAGTTTACAATGTTGACCATTTCTTTGGGTTCTTTAGTGCATTCAATACTTCTGCTATTAAAGATGCTCAAATTTATAAAGGCGGTTTTCCGGCAAAATATGGGGGCAGAATCAGTAGCGTAATAGAGTTAACTGGCAAAACAGGTGATGTTAATAATCTAAAAGGTGACTTTGGCTTGAATCTGCTTAGCGGAAAGGGCCATCTGGAGATACCTATTAAGGGGAAAGGTTCGTTTCTTATTGCAGCCCGGAGATCTTATACAGATATTATAAGAAGTAAGCTTTTCACTAACATCTTTAACGTTTTTGACCAAAATGACCCTGAACAGGACGCTGCTAATGCATCCAACCTCGACACCAGGGAGGTTGAACCTGATTTTTACTTTTATGATATTAACAGTAAGCTCAGCTTTCGCCCCTCGCTTAAAGATAACCTGAGCCTGAGCCTTTATAATGGACAAGATTATCTTGATGAATCAAGGGATTTTACCAATTTATTAAATATCCCTGATGGCACCACCAGAAAGATTTTGGCCCAACTTGATGATAAAACCGACTGGGGCAATAGGGGCGCTTCGTTTAAATGGTCCAGGCAATGGAATCCAAAATTCTACAGCAATTTTTTAGTGGCTACTTCAACTTATTTCAGCAACTTTAATAGATTTTTTGATTTGGATGTCACCATACCGGAGAAAGATGACTCCCTTGTTATTGATGTGAATATAAAAGTTCTTGAAGATAACAAGGTTAATGATCTTACTTTCAGATTAGACAACGAGTGGCAACTTTCAAAAAAGAATAAAATAGAGTTCGGGGCATGGTTTACCAAAACTAGAATTGACCATGATTTCATCCTTAATGATTCCATCACTATTCTGGCCAGGGACCAGGATTCAAATTATGGATCGGTTTATTTACAGAAATACTGGAAGCCAATTGAAAAACTGGAAGTATCTGGTGGCCTTCGTGCATCATACCATGAATTAAGTGATGAGTATTTCTTTGAGCCCAGGGCTTCAATAACCTATAAAATTACCAATAAGATCAGGTTGAAGGCTGCTTATGGCGAATATTACCAGTTTATTAGCCGGATCATCAATGAGAATGTATCTGAAGGGTCAAGGGATTTTTGGCTTCTTGCCGATGGGGATTTAGTGAATGTAAGCAATTCCACCCATTATATAGCTGGTGCCAGCTTTGAGAATGATTGGTTTTTGTTTGATGTGGAAGCTTACCATAAGGATATTAATGACTTGTCAGAATTTTCAATGCGATTTGCCAGAAACCCCAACCCTGATCCCAGTAGTCTTTTCTTCGATGGGGATGGTTTCGCGGAGGGATTGGATTTCCTCCTTCAAAAGAAACAAGGACAATATAATGGATGGTTATCATATTCTGTTTCCAGGGTAAGATATACTTTTCCGGATTTCAACGATGGACTTGATTTTCCGGCATTGCACGACCAGACAAATGAATTTAAAATGGTGCACAGTTATGAATCTGGGGACTGGATTTTTGCCGGTACTTTTGTTTATGGTACTGGAAAGCCATTTACAGAACCATCAGCACAATATCAGATTGAGCTACTGGACGGTCGTACTCAAAATTATATCAACGTAGGGCCAAAAAATGGATCAAGATTGCCTGCCTATCATAGGCTCGATCTTTCTGCCAATTATAATTTCAAATGGGGAAAGGCAGATGCAAGGCTTGGGATTTCAATTTTCAATGCTTACGGGAGAAAAAATATCTGGTACAAAGAATTTGATTTTTCAACCAAGCCCTTCGTGGTCACAAATATTAAATATCTTGGTTTTACACCTAATATATCAATGAATATAAAATTTTAATGCTCAGGAAAATTTTCATCATATTGTCGATTCTAATTGTTTTCCTTCATTGTACGCCGGAGGAGCCAAAACCAATGAATACATTCGTGGTGGAGGCTTTCCTGTTTGCAGATGAGCCTATAGACGATATAGTAATCAAACACACAGTGCCCTTGGAAGAATCCAGCTTGATATCCATTCCTATTAACGATGCATTGGTTATATTAATTAAAAATGGAAATGGTTTCCCATTGGAGGCAACGGGTGACAGTGGTCGATACACTTATGCCCTACAGGATCTACAAGTGAATACCGGGGATTTATTCCAAATTGAGATTACTTATGATGGTATTAAGGCTTTTGGGGAAACAACGGTTCCTGAAGCCACTAAAAGTTTGGAAATATCAGAAACCTTAATTGCGCTTCCACCTATTGGGCCTGGATTTGCGGAAGCTATTAATAATATAAATCTTTTTGCCAGCTGGGATAACCCAAACAATGACCTGCATTTCATGATAATAGAGGATCGCGAGAAAGTTATTGATCCCATTTTTCCAGATCAAATTGTCGACCAATTGCAACAGTTCAGGTTTATCTCAGAGCCCACCAGGGAAAGCATCTTCAATATTAGTGCCGCTAACTTTACAACTTTCGGTAAGTATGTTGTAAAAGTCTACCACATCAACCAGGAATATGCAGATCTGTATGAAAGCCTGGTTCAGGATTCACGTGATCTTAACGAACCTCATTCTAACATCACTAATGCACTTGGCATATTTTCAGCCTTTGCCAGCGATAGTGTATTTTTTGAGATAAGACGACAGTAATTAATTAAATAATCTATAAGATAATTCACTCACTCATATTTGATTCTTAAAATCATCACTTGTTGTGCAGACCAGAAACATGGTTTTGTATAATTTTGAAGAATTCTCATCCACTTTTTTAAAACTAGCGTTCATTTAACTATGAGGAATTTTCTGATATTGGCACTGTATATGAACTTGATTGGATTTTCTTGCTTTGCTCAATTGCCCAGCCTACTAAACAGTAGATCGACTTCAACTGGGGATTATTCGGAATTGTTGGAAGTACTTGATAAAGTGAGAAGTTTCAATAATACAAGCCGGCCAATTTTAGGAGATCCCTACCTGTTGGCAGACTGGAGTAAGGGGGTGATATATGCAAGCAATGGTAAAGTTTATAAGGACCTTCAACTAAAGTATGATATCCATACAAATGACCTGTTTTATAAAGCACCTATTACCAATGATTCCTCGCTGGTAAAAAGCCAGTTCATTGATGCATTCTCTATTTACGACGAATACAGGGATTCGACCTTCTATTTCAACAGGTTTATTTCTCCAATAAAGGGAAAAAAAATACTGAATGTAGACTTCTATCAGCAACTCAACAATGGGAGGACATTGTTGCTTTTAAGACATGAGAAGGTTATTCTCAAATTCAATACCAGCGATCCGGTGAACAACAGGGGAAACCTTATGGATGAATATAAGTCACGCAACAGCTATTTTATCAGGAAAGCCAATAGAAGCATCTGGCCATTGGGAAGTAGCAAGAAGAAGCTGTTAAAGATTTTTTTAGACCATTCGAATGAAGTGGGAAAATATATTGATGGAAATCACTTAGATGTTAAAAAAGCAGCGGACATTCTAAAAGTAATTAGATTCTATGATTCGTTGTATCAAGATAAATTATAAAAAAAGCCATGAAATGCTTCATGGCTTTTTTTGGATGCTCTTATTATCCTCCTTGGACACCTACTTCACTTACTGGCCGCGGGAACTTTTCCCAAACGTCATCATCAACTCGATCCAATGGCAGCGAGGTGAGTCTATTATATCGCCTCATATCGATCCAGCGGTGAGCTTCTCCAAACAGGGAGTATCTCCGATTGTAAAGAAGTTCATCTTCCAGGGCCGCATCGGTAGTTGCTCCAGAATAGTTAGCAAGGCCGTGCGCGTTTCTAATAACATTCAAAGCGGTGACAGCCGCAGCATTATTTGTTCCGATATTGCCCTCAGCCTGGAGAAGAATCAATTCCTCATTTCTCATAATTGCAAGAGGTGAGGCGAAAGATGACCAGATTGTTACATCATAATCACCGCTCAGACCATCTAATGTACGTGAACCTGAAGGCCTCAAGGTAACCTTGTTTATTCTATCATCCCCGGGTTGAATGTCGGTGATATGAGAAGGATGCGCAATCAGTGCTTCTGACTGATCAGGTGTTCGGAACATTTGATTAGGTTCATCACTGCCGGCTTCGGAATAAAAATGTGAGGGACCCGTATCCAGATTCCCAGCCATGTCCATAAATGAGCTACTCAATGCAGTCAAAACAGCGGCTTTATTGCCTCTATACATTTCTACTCTGGCCTTTATACCTCGATTAAACTGGGAGAGTGAAGCGGGAGTATCAAATCCGGCAAAACCGCTGGATAAGGAAAAAGCAAACTCACTGCCGGCATTATTCAGCAATCCATCGGCATCATTTAAAATAGTCGAGATGTCGCCCAATGCCGTTGGAAAATCCTTAAAACCTCCGAGATTGTCAGGATCAGAAACATCTGTTCTTATTCCATTGGTATATTGCATATTAAGCGCGAGCAGCAATGAATAGGCTTCCATTGTACGGGCAAATCCTATAAATCCATTTTTCTCCTGAGCAGTTAGGTCCGCAGATGAGTTGTTAACCGCGCGGATCAGGATATTAGTATTTAGTATAACCCTATATCTCCCGGCGTAAGGTCGAGTTCCGTAAAAACCGGCATTATCCAAAGTCGACTGTGCTTTACCCAAAAGCTCTCCTGTGAACCTGGGATCTGAATTGGTAAAGAAATACCACTCTCTTCCTACTATTCCTAAGACATCATTGTAGAAAGCAATTTCCTGACGCATCAGAGATTCAACTCCGGCAACAACCGTTCTTAGCTCACCAATAGTTGCGTTGGTCTCTATTCCTTCGAGACTTGGCCCGTTGGGATCAACTATGGTGTCAATTTCACATGAGGAAAACGCCAAAGTAACAATCATAAGCGTCATCGACATTTTCATATACATACTTTTATAAATATTTTTCATGATTTTTCAAATTTACAGTTTAGAACTTGGCAATGACGTGGAAGTTTAATCTTTTCGAAGACGGGAACGGAAGTACTTCCACCCCTGTGGAGAGTCCTTTTCCGCCAAAATTAGAGACTTCAGGATCATAACTTCTATAATCAAATTTATTGATCAGGTTATTTCCTGAAAATCCTACTTTTAATCCCTTTATGGCATCGCCGAGAACTGAAGAGGGGATGTTGTAATACAATCCAACTTCTCTCATTCTTAGATATCCGGCATCTTCAATATACGGACCGGAGTCAGATCCAAGCACGCTCAGCCGGTAGTTCCCGTTGCCCAATGCCGTGCCGGGGTCAAGATCTATCTCATCATAGTCTGCACTGGTTCCACTTAAATCAGAAAGTAAAGCAGACAAATTAATTGCTTCTCCACCTTGTTTCCAATGCCAGAGCATAGTGAACTCAAATCCCTTGAAGGTAACGGAATTTAAGAAGGACATTTCAAAGTCTGGCTGAGCGTCCCCAAAAACTACCAGTCCGTCTGCATCAGGATTAGGACCCACACCAATGAGTTCTGTGGGACTGTGGCCTTCTTTTATCCTATACTGTCCTAAGAAATCCGCAAAACCACCGGTGGTAAATGATGGAACATCTAATCTGGTGACTTCAGATTTATTCGTCCAAAAACTATTTCTACTGGTCCACTTAACAGTGGAAGTATTTACGAGATTCAGGAGTACTCCCATCTCGAACCCTTTGTTTTCGAGTTCCGCTGCATTGGTTACACGGAAAGCATACCCGGATGAAGTTGGTTCATCGGCAGTCAACAACAGATCATCTACAGTCTTGATATAATAAGTGAGATCCAAAGCAATCTTGTTGTTGAGTATACCCACGTCCAATCCAAATTCAATTTCAGTTTGTCTTTCAGGCTCTACATTGGCGTTCCCTCTGGTCCTGTCAATTTGTAAACCTGAGATGGCATCAATAATAGTTCCGTTGAAAGAGGTAAACTTGTCTCCGAAGACTGCGAAATTACCTGCCTGGCCAAATGCCACCCTTAGCTTCAGTTGATCAATTGAAGGTAAAGTTGTGAATTCATGCAGGTTCACCGCCAAAGATGCCTTTGGATAGTAAAACAACTTGTCTGGGTCACCATTATTTGAAGATTTGTCGCCTCGAACACCTAATGTAAACACGATGGCATCTCTGTAGTTTACTTCCTCTTGAACTGAAAATCCCTTGTCTTGCTGAAGTATACGAGTCTGATCAATGGTTTGCGATCCCGCTTGATCCAAATTTGTTTGAGATCCATTGAGGTTACTGGAAGTTCCCAGAATAGTGTTTCTATCGAAGTCCTGAAGCAAAACTCCTACCGAAGTCCTAAATGATAAATCGGATCCAGTGGGGAAGAAATCATGCACAAGAAATGCTGAAAAGTTCTTATTCTTATTCAACGTATTTCCTTGTATAGATACACCGTTCAGACCATTGCCATCTTTTTGGAACTGGAGTGAATTGGGGAAGAGGGCTGTGGTGTTAAGGGTGTAATAATCAACGCCCCCGTTGACAACTAATCTAAGAATATGCGCATCTTGGGTAATGAGTTTGGCATTCAAGTTACCCCCTACAATGAATCGGTTAACCGATTCGTTATTGGTAATACGGTCTCGCGTTTGAAGGAAATTGGAGGCAGCATAAGGGTTGTTAGGATAGTTACCGGATGCATCGGGTAACAGCTGGGCCCAGGAGGGGGTGGCAACAAATGCAATTCCCATGGTGGTTCCTGAGTTATCATTGTTGAAGAATCCCCTGTCAGCAGATGAAGAAATGTAGTTACTATTCACTCCGAGATCCAACCAGTCGCTGATCTTATGATCAAAATTGAATCTGACAGAGGTTTTCTCATAACCAGTGTGCTCAACAATTCCTTCGTCGTCTTTCCTGGTTATACCAAAAAAGGCTTTTGTTTGATCGTTGCCGCCGATAACAGTTGCACGGGTTGTCACGAGTAATCCTTTGTTGCCAAACAACTCATCTTCATAGTCATGCAAAAGACCTGCATTTTTTGCCGCCTGGAAATTAGCGACTTCAGAGGCACCAAATGAGGCTGTCACTTTGGCATCGTCATAGGTTCTAGTTCCTAGCTTCCCGTAGTTGCCAGGTTGTTCCTATAGATTGTTTTAAAGTAACCTGCGTTCTGCCAGCAACTCCCTTTTTGGTGGTGATGATAATCACTCCACCTGATGCCCTGGAGCCATAGATAGCTGCTGCGGAGGCCCCTTTCAGAATCTCCACAGACTGAATATCCTCCGGATCAATGTCAGCAATTCTGTTGGAAGCGTTGTCCTGTGTAGACTGATTTCCACCTCCGGAAGCAGCTGAAACAGCATTCAACCCCCCTGAAATGGCTGAATTGTCTATATAGACCCCATCCAGAATGATCAAGGGTTCGTTGCTGCCACTGATAGAAGTAATCCCTCTTAACTTAATAGCTATTCCTCCCCCGGGAGCACCTGAGTTAGCTATTATGTTGGCTCCTTTGAATTTGCCATACAATGCCCCGTCTAAAGTTTGCTGAGTGGAAATCTCAGAGAGCTCATCGGCAGATATGGATGCTACTGAATTAGCAAGATTAGATCTTTTCACCGATGACGCCAACCCTGTTATCACAACCTCTTCTAAGTTCGCGATATCGTCTTCAAGAGAAACATCGACTGTTGTCAGACTACTGGTTATACTAATTTCCTGTGACCGAAATCCTACAAAAGAAAATACCAGCGTAGATCCTTCTGGTGCTGAAAGTCTGTAGGCTCCTTCAATATCTGTAATGGTCCCTGCACTAGTCCCTTTGACGAGTACATTGACACCTGGAAGTGGTTCACCTGAAGAATCGGTGACTTTTCCACTTACAGTAATTTCCTGGCCGAATACTGATATTGCGAAAAATAACAATAGCGTACTCGCCAACAACCTGCTGTAAAGTTTTACCATAATGTAAAGTTTTTCCATAATTATAAAGTTTTGTTAAAAATTGTCCCAAAGTTAACTGATAATCAGAATAATAAAAATTGAAAAATGAATATTTCGCCGTAAATGAAGAATTTGACATATTATATCTGCTGCGCATTGCGTGATAAATTTATAATTCCAAGCATCAAATTTCCCG
>CBDVAV010000082.1:0-10956 GCA_965372055.1 uncultured bacterium
CGTTATGTTAACGTAGCTTAGGTCTTCAAAAATGTTTCTAACAGGAGGGAAGGGGAGGTTTTTTCTGGGCTGGCATTGGAATAATCTTTTGACATTTTGGGATTAGCGTGGATTTGTGTGAATGGCAAATGGGTATGGAAATAGGGGTGGTTAGTTTGTAGTGGACAATTCGATTTTTGTCCATTCCAAATACTGCTTAATAACACCATCAAAATAGGTTAATAATTTTTCCATGATGTGTGATGAGGGCTTGATTTCTATTGAAAACATCCTAAGATTAAAGTCTATAAAATCTTTCCCAAACGAAATATCAATCATTCTACTTCCACGAATGGAAAAAAAATCAAATAAAATGTCTAATATCTCTGAAGAATTCAACTGAATAGATTTTTTTCCCTCCATTAGATCTACCCCATAGTTCTTCTCAAAATCTATTTTAAATGTCAATGTATCAAATATTTGATCATGCGATAGTTTTTCAGTTTTAAGTTTTCTTGACATCCAAAACATGCGTTTATTAAGCATGATAGGAGTAGTCAAATTATCACTTGAACCCTCATAGCTGAATATTGGAGTTGGTAGATCTGTTTGAATGTTCTCAATAATCTTTTTCTTTTCATCATCTCTCACATGCAATAGCTTCAACCCAACGTTCTCAATTTTTTTCTCTATAATACTCTTGGCCTTATCTTCAGTTTCTTCTGGGTAAAACCAAAAAAACGTACCTTTATTAGAGGATAGAGAGAAATAATTGTAGGGGATTAACCTTCTTATTCTCATCATCATTCGTTCATCAATATTTTCTATTGCTCGTACATCTAAATATTGAAGATTCCTAATTTCATGATTCTGTTGTAGCTGATAGTGATAAACATGTAATGGGTGCATTTTTTGCTCAAACATTAATGTAATTGAAGTTTGGCTTTCAGTATGTATATATTGAATTCCATTATCATCTGGATTGTTGACGCTATATCCTCCCACATTGTCTAAAAGACAATATTCTCTTTCTTCCATTACAACTCCTCGATGGTCAGAAATAAATGATTTACCTAAGCCTAATTCAACTTCTGCTGGTTGACCTAAATCATGAATATATAGAAACCCCTTACTTCCAGTTACAATAATGTGCCACCATTCGTGCTCTGTATCCAGTTTCGGTAAAAGAGAGCCAATGTTTTTGGTAATTTTTTCTTGAATGGTATCAATATCATATCTAGTTAAATTCGATGGTACCGAAACTTCAAATTTTATTCCATGAAAACTTTCTGATGCCATTTTATAACTAGCAAACGGATTCACATAATTAGTTTTCAATTCCTGTTCCAGTACAAACCAAAATTTAAGATTAATATCGTAATCTTCTAATTTATATTTATAACTTATTCCTTTAATTAATTCTTCCCAATTTGAAGAATTTTTTATTATGGCATCTGACCAATTAGTAATCCATTTCTTTTCTAAGGGCAAAAGGTTGATAACTAAAGAAAAATTAAAATTTCTTAGACCATGAGTTTGCCCGTATCCACTAAACCATTTGTTTAGTATATCCCTATTATTTTTGATCTTATCCCAAATCATTAACCCATTCCAATATTTGACGTCAATAACCGGTACTGAATCTTCCCATCCCCGAGAGTATTCTTCATCAGTAATATACCTTTTTCCTTGAGGTGTTAAATCTGAGTTTGTAACAAAAAGAGCAGATTTGCACTTTTTCCTGAGGCAAGCAACTGTAAGTAAATCAATATCATTTCCAGTAAACCGATCTTGATTAATTGTGTGTTTACATTGGGTTAACTGTCTTATACCTTTTGAATTATTTGATAGAATATCTTGTTTTTCATCTCCTGGGCCATCTGTGACATGGACATCTGTATGGCGTTCTACAATTTCCAAGACGTCTGCAATAAAATAGGGGAAATCCTTATATGAAATTTGAGCAAGTGATTTTAACACCATTTCGCGTTTTGGACTAATGGTATTTAGGTCAATGTCACTCGGAACAGTGTGATAATATTGCTTGAATCCGCCAGTAAATAACTTAGTCATTTAGTTTACTATTTATTCATTTATTACTCAATTGTAACTTTTCCAAATGATTTAAGATAATCGACCTGTTTTGAGTTTCGGTTTGACTTGGTGCACTTCTTATATAATCAATGGATTTTTTTAATTCTTCAATAGTAAACGATTTTAAATAAGATTGAACATTCTCAATTGTATACGGCCTTTTCGCTATAGATTCAAAATTTGAATCAAGGTCAGTCCATATTAAAGCATTGTAATTCTTATTTTCATTCCATTTCTCCAAGGATTGAAAGAGATCGGAACTGAATCTTGAATTTAATTTAGATTTGTCAAAGTTAAAATAGCCTATTGCCGAAAATGCTGTACTTTCACGGTTAGCTAAGTTGCAAATTGCATTATTCAAATCTGTGTAAATAGATTCAGCAAATAGCGTCATTATCCAGTTAGAAGAAGGCGAGATTACCAACGATAAGTAACGTAGTTTATCGTGAACTCCGGAGATTCTTGAAAATTCAATTGGAAGCACTGGCCCATCTGTTTGCCATCCATTTTCTCCGAAGTATAAATTAATATTTAACACACCAAGGGATTCAATTAATGAGCCCCAACCTAATATTGCAATTCTCATCAATTACGTTTTAGTGGGCTTATTTCGTAGATACGAACAATATGTGACATCATTTGAGGCGGAATAAAAATTACTTCGTACCTCCATCCTGTTCCCATTTTAATGCCGCTTCTCGAGTCGTGATAATTCCTACTTTCGAAATGTGAGCATTCGACCACTTTTGATTATGTTCTTGCTCCCTTCTTTCAAGGTCATTAGTTATTCCTCGATGAACTATTCTATTACCAATTTTCATGTGGTACTTGTATGTATCTCTATTTGCCATATTACAAAGTTTTGGTTTATAATTTCATTAAATATTATCAATCCTTATTTCAGATCTTAATTTGATATTTGAGTGATTAAAATTTCGACTACTAAGTAATTGTGATACTTCATTGTAAACAGGAATTTGCTTTTTGTTGTCTCTAATTGTCATAATCACGCAAAATTCTTGACTTAACTGTTCCCCATCTGCCATCGCTGAAGTTTCAGCAAAATCCCTATAAAACCCACTTACTTTTAAATACCACTTCTTCGGAGTTTTCAAATAGTTTTCTTTGTTTGAATTAGTAAGCTCCTCGAGATTGACTGCATACTTTTTAATTGGATGATACTTTCTACCATAATTGATTAACATACGCTCCCTGGCAAATTGACTTGTGAATTCTCGCCGATACTGAGCCTTATAGCTACCGTCTTTTAGCAAGTTTTCATTACCATCAGGACCAATCTCATTTAATATAGTAGGCTTTTCAATATCCCTTTCCTTTTCCCTATCGTAGGTACCAAACTTAATCTCCAAGTTTGACTGACAGTATTCAGAACCCTGCTTTTCTCTAAGCACTGGAGAAGCTACTAGAGTCAGTTTTATATCTCCATAATAATAATCTTCATTTATTAGCTTATCGGGATATGGAAATTCCAATATTTCCGTGTACTCTCCCTTCACAATAGTGTCCTGCAAAATCAGAGTTATTTCATAAGGATCATTGTAAATTATATCATTGACGGAATCGGGCAGCCCAAATCCTAGTTGTTTAATTTTGTCAGAAATAGACATCTGTATCCCATCAGGGTATTTAGCGGAGTGGATAGCTAATGCTTTGAGTAATAACGGATTAAAATCCTCAGCAACATTGAAATTTAAGGAGGCCAGTAACCCGGTAATTCTCGGAGTAGAAAAACTCGTACCAATTTCTGAAGATATAATTCCATTTGCATCCATACCTCTTACACCGGTTGTTGAATTTGGTCCTGCATTGCCTCCATAATGTACTAGATCAGGTTTAATTATGTTTGCGGGCCCACGGCCAATTCTTGTGAAAGGAGAGGGGTGATCAATTTCAGCCATGTCGTGCTCATTTTTCGCATGGGCAATGGAACCTACAACCAATGACCTTACAGAGTCTGCTGGCTGCGCAATTCTACTTTTGGGGAGACCGTGTTTGTAATTGGTGCAATTCCCGGTCGATTTGCAGATTAGAACATTATGAATTCCTTGGATTGAGTCTAAGGCTATTGCAAAATCTGAAAATTGATCAGAATCTGCTTCATTGGCAGTACCTAGAGATAAATTCCAAATTTTAATTTCTGAGTTTGCACTAATTGCTTCTCTTATATTTTCGATTAATTGATCCTCATAGATTGTCTCCACACTAGAATCAGGTATCACGGTAGCATCAAAAATGTAACAGCCTTCTAATCCTGTGTGCGTTGTACCCTCCAGAGCATCACCGTACAAGATGATGCTAGCTACAAATGACCCATGAGAGCGATCTATTCTATCTTCAGGGTAGTTGGAATGGGACTTTGTTACTAACCAAGGGCTCAGATATCGATTCTGAGAAATCCCGCTATCTAAAACTCCAACAACAGGATAATCCAGCGATTTATCCGGCTCCTTAACTTCTAATTCGCTCTCCGTCGATAATGCATCGAATTCAATCTTATACTTTGGCATAATAGTGATTGACTCAATAGCCTCAAATTCTTTAAGCTGATCTACTATTACGGTGGAAGGATTGTCAACTCTGAAAATGATTAAATCGGGTGCATAATTTGACTCCTTTGATTCAATCTTCATTCCTTCACAAAAGGACAAAAATGCACCTTTGACAGCTCTATTTAATTCATAATCTTGGTAGTTTATGATTGAGACTTTCAAAGAATCTGTTTCACTATTATCTTGATCTACCTCAATAAATGGCGTATAAATATTAACTGCTTGAATTGCAGATAGCGCAACTCTATGTTTGGGGTAGTCTTCTATGTTGCGTTTAATGGATTTAGCATCATCAGCATTATCAACTTTGACAAGAGCATTATTGGATTCTCTAAAACCAATGAAGTTAGACTTATTGTTAACATTGAACACCTTCCTCATTTCATTTCTATGAGATTTCGCAATTGCAACGTCATCAATCTCTACCTCCAATGTCATTGGGATGAATTTCCTGTTACTCACCCTTTTTTCAAAGGAATCCAAAGTATCTTCGATTGTTGGAATGAACTCTCCAGCTTTAATATGGAGTTTATCCAATTCAAGAACCCAAGAGGGGAGGTTACTTGAACCGCCACCTTCGGTTTTGCGTTCGTCAATTTTTCTTTTGTCGAATATTTTGATTGGTAAATTATTGTCAGCCATGTCAATCTAACTTTAGAGAGTTTCGTACTTGTCTCATAGAGATATCCAAGTAATCTGAAATACTTTTTTGAGTAACTCCGTTTTCATGAAGAAATTTTATTGCATCCTCTGAGGAAAATGAATTGTTTTGCTTGTATCTAAATAATTCCATAGCAATCTTTTCAAATGTCATTTCAGACCCATGGATAATCGAATTATATACTGCACTGTTTATTACCTTCTTAATCTCTGAGTGTGAGAAATCAGCTAAATGGGAGCAAAGTAATTCCAGCCTCTTATTGTCATATGAAAATTTGGGCTCTATTTTATCAAGCAAGAAAACAATTAGGTCTTTTATCTCAGATTGTTCTGGCTTTGATACATTAATAATTTTTTCAAACCTTCTCCAAACAGCCCGATCCAATAACTTCTCGTGGTTAGTGGCGGCAATTAGTATATTGGATTCTATAAATTCATCAACGTTCTGTAATAAGCTATTAATTACTCTTTTCAATTCCCCCAATTCATGTTGATCATCGCGAGCCTTAGCGATTGCATCAAATTCATCTAGAAATAAGATACAGGGCTTGCTTCTAGCATAATCGAATAATTTTCTAATGTTCTTAGCTGTACTTCCAAGTAATGATGAAATTAGGGCATCAAACCGGGCGATTACTAAAGGTAAGTCCAACTGCCTAGATACATATTTAGCAATTGTGGTTTTGCCACATCCAGGGGGTCCATATAACAATAATGACAGATTGACATCTAGACCTAATTTCTCAATTTTACTCCTTGATTTGGCAAGTTTAACAAATTCGTCTATTGACTGCTTGAGGGAATCTGAGAGTGTTATTTCCAACTCTATTTCAGAAGGCATTAGTATTGTGGCTATATCCAATCTAGAGTCATTATCGACAGGTGTTTCAAAGAGCTGATCTTTGTAAACAGGAATTCCTCCGTTTTTCTTAATTGTTGCAAGAATCCTATCGTAGAGCTTTAAGTTACCTTCTTCTTTAAACTTCTCAGCTAAATGTTTAGCGTAGCTTATTACCTTTTTAGAGTCACTATTAAGCCCCCCCTCGATAATTTTAATAAGTTCAGTGTACATAATACATAAATATCGTAATTTTTTTAGCAGAAAACGTAACAATTATATCAATAAATGTAATACAAAACAAATATAACGTAATATTTTTTTCTAACTGCCTAAACAAATACTTATTGCTGGTCTACTTAAAATATTGATAATGAGCTCAATAAACTAATTCATAATTTGAGGCCAACTAACACACGCACTGGGCTTGAAAATATCCGAACATGATCGGCCAGTGGGTTGATAGGTGATTAGATTAGGAATGTATTTACTTTGTCGGCACCAATAACTCCCTGATATCAACATCTAATATCTCTGCAATCTTCTTTAAATCTTTTAGATGGGGCTGTGTTCTATTGTTACAGATGGAAGTAATTGTATTGGGGTTTTTTCCCAAAATTTCGGCAAGCTTTTTTTGGCTCATGTCTTTACTCACTAAAACCTCTTTGATCCTGTTAATTTTTTCCCTCACGCTACGCTAATATTTGACTATTGCTGGGATAAAAGTAATGAAATTGGCCATTAAAATGAGGTATTCAGAGCTTTAAACGATGTTTTCGTAAATTAAATCGATGTTTATAATTATTTAAACAATACAGTATATTGTGATTACCATATATTATATCTATGTTTACGCTCATATAAACGATAGTTATGAATTCTAAAAAGTATGACTGATTTCAAAGAGATTAACAAAGAACACAAGGTTATTTTGCTGCCAAACTATACTAAACTTACAGAACAAACTGTAGAACATTTTGATCATTTTATAGAAGCAGTTTCCCCAGGTGAGCTAAGAGAAAATCTATTGGAAATTTATCATATGTATATAATTAAAGAATATGATGCACTACCCACCAATTTTAATGACATGGCAAACGATATGTTCATACTATTCGATTTCTTAAAAAAACTAGATGATCAATTAAATGATAAGAATAATGAACTGGTAAACGAGCGTAGGACGTGAAAATTCCAGCGGGACGTGTGTAGGCCTTGTGGGATGAAGCATTGGAATTTTCTTTGATCTTTTCTTTGACTCGTTTCTTTTGGATCAAGCCAAAAGAAATGAGCAACCACTGCAATGTCAGATACGCATGGAGAACTGTTTCAAACCACAAAGCCAACTACCAGACAATAAAGCGTGGGAAGAATTAAGTGTAATTTAAAGCGAACGTTCTAATGCCTGAGAATCGCATATATGATTCCAATTCACACAAAGTATCAGCCACAACCTATATAGCCGCTTTAAATTTCTCTTAATTGTGGGCGAGCCAAAACCGTGCGGTGGGTTTCTTAAATGCTTATAAGCGCTCGGACTTGTGCGATGGAAAGAACAAGGGCAGCGGGCTGCTTCAGCGCAAGCCGAGCGGCTACTTAGCATAACGACATATTATATAACAAAAGCACGATGTTAGATAACAGAAAAGTAAGTAACCACAAAGGTATGGTTGCTGGCACGTAGATTTTAGAGTGGGACTATTTAGCATAATATAGAATTATATAATCAAAGCAGTGCTGCTAGAAGGCCGTCATTTGTTTTAACATAAGATCAGCACCGTTATAGAACTGAAGATTCTATAACTGATCTTATGTTAACCATGCCCAACGGCCTGGGCACAAATGACTGTATTGTTATATAATTATCATTATGTTAAATAGAGAACGGGATCGCCTCCCCTCCTTCACACCAGACTTATAAGCCTGGCGATAACAAGATCAAAGGCTGCTTCAGGGAAATATTTGACATCTGGCCTTAACAGCCCTTCAGTATCACCCAGGAATTCGAGGTCCTTCATTTTCAGTGAAAGGTTTTCAACAAACTGCTTCCTGGAGACTTTTAGGTTTTGAAATGACAGGTACTGGTTAAAGATATTGACAATTGCTTTATCATTTACATCCATACTTGTAAGTACATGGTAAAGGTCAAACAGGTCCCTGCCTTTCCGACGTTGATAAAGAGCCCTCAATTTTGTTCCCAACAATTCTTCAAGTGAAAAAGTAACTATATCTGCCTTGCCGTTAAACCAAGCTGACTTGACTTTGAATACCGCCTCTTTATATCCCTGGACTGTAAAAGCCTCATTGCAATTTGTTTCTACTTTCAACTTTAATTTCACTACCGGAAGGATCTCGGATTCAAAATTGAATATCAGGGTTGTGCTCATTTCAGATCTGTTGACCCGGGCTTTGCCTAAAAATTTCAAGCGTTCCCTTAAATGGTCAATCATCTTTCCCACCGGACCTTCCTCTTTTTTGACCAAGTCAATGTCTTCAGAATACCTGGGCTGGGATATTTTATATAATTTATAAAGGGCAGTGCCGCCCCTGAAGGCAAGGCTTTCCCTTAGGAATTCATCAGAAAACACTTCTACAATTGCCCTTTCAATTACCAGGTCCTGTTCTACCTGGGCATCATTTTGCCAAGGGGCGGTTTGGCGCCAGGCCGTTATATATGCCCGGGGTATCAAAATTCCAGGTCTATTTCCATATTAACCATCACTTTCCAATCATTGCCTGTAGCATACGAACCCATTTCCCTGTTCCTGCTCAAAAAGACAGGAAAGGTCTTTCTCTTTGACAATACCTCCCTGATCACCGGGCTTAATTCATTTGCCCCTATCATTTCAAGTAAGTAACCCAACCTTTGAAGCACCGAAGTTTTCCTGGTTTCGGAACATACTTTGAGCAATGCGCCGGGATGCAACTCATTTTTCAAACCTTCCATGATGGCCACTATCCTGTTGAGCCCCCCTGCCCTTTTCTCATAAGAGACCAAATCGAGTATTGTCATCTCCGGATTTGAAACGTTAACATATCCTGTACTGGTTTTCTTTTTAATGATCCCAGCTTCGATGAAATTCCCTTTTACCACAAAATTCATTTTTATCCCATTTTTCTTGATGGGCCTCAATGACGGTCTTTGAACAACAGTATAGAATTCCTGGGGCTGGTGATGGGCCGATCCGTGAAGTTGGGCAGCACTCAATAGCCCTACATAATATTTTCTCTTTAAGTTGCCCATTAAATCGTCAATAAACATTATTGGCGGCAATGTGCCACTTCGTGAATATTCTATTGGCACGATCAGGTAAAATCCAGGGCGGACAGAAGTAATTTTTTTTGCCCTTGTTAGGCGGGCCAATGAACGTTGTAGGGCAATATCAGATTTATCCAGATTTTTACGCAGTTCATCCAGGGTGAAGGTGAACCTCCCGTTTCTTTGGAGATCTTCTATAAAGTGTAATAGATAACTAGAACCCATCAAGTATATTTACGCACAATGTACCATATATCGGTGTATATAGCAAACATATACTTATATATTAACCTAAATAATATTTTTGTCCTAACTGGATTATGATGAATAAGAAGCATTGGGCTGATAACAAGGTTATTTGTTGAAATAAATTCTAAAGGGGGAATCCTAAGTATATAAAAACGGCCGTTTTAGTTTACTCCAATATCAGAAGGTTAGTAAGGGGTCTGATCCCACTAACTTTCTAAACTGCACAACCATAGATAGTTTTACAATTCAAGTTACTAAATTTCGTTTTATATCAAAGAACGTTTCAGAACCTATTTAATGAGGTCTGTCATACTTATTTTTTAATCAATATTTGTATTAATATTTAAACTTTGTCATCAGTCATTACATCAATACCTCTCTGGTTGTCGATCTACATCTTTTCACAACACTCGACTTTCATGTTATGTTTTAACCTTTCTTTCCTTGCTATTTTTTTTTCTGTTTTGAATTTATCTCTTGAAGGAACTTCTCCTATTAATACTTCGAACGACACTTATTTGATTAATTATAAATTGAGTCAGGAATCGACCTTGATTATCGGCAATGATAGATTATCCCAATATTGGGAACTGGAATTGTGAAATCATGTGGTGTTGTGCAGGGGGTTTAGTCGCAATCAATTGTGATGGGAGGTTGGCTTGGATCGGTTTGGATGAATTTCTTATTCTGGTAGACAACTTCTTGAAGCTCGTCATCAAAATACCGTGATACCTTATCTAGCTCTTTCCCCATGTAATTAAACCACAGCCCTATCATTTTCCCATTTTCATAATTTCCCTCGCTTAACAAATACCCACAATCAGCATTATAATATTTAGACCAACCGTTTTTTTCACCATTTTTAAAATTCTCTTCTGCACTTAGTTTTCCAAACATGTATTCTCTTTGGATGCCATGAAGTTTGTCTCCCATGTAAGCATACTCTAACTGTTTCGTTCCATCCTCATTAAACTTAAAAGCTTTACCTTCTAAAATACCACCAACTTTCCTTGCTATTTCCTTCAGCGTACTATCTGGATAATACGTTTTTATTAGTTCTTCAGTCTTAGCAATATCCTCTACGTTTACCAATTCCTGGTTTCCGTCGCTGCTTTTTTCCACACATGAAATCAATGTGGATACTAATACTATATCAATGATTTTGAATAATTTCATACCTATTTTTTGTTCGTTTCCTTGTCGTATTTCAGCAACCCGCGCATAACACTAGATAATTTTATAATTCAAGTTACCAAATTTCGTTTTATATCAAAGAACGTTTCAGAACCTATTTAAAGAGGTCTATC
>CBDVAV010000083.1:0-10902 GCA_965372055.1 uncultured bacterium
ATATCTAAAAAAAGCGGTCAAAGATGGGTAATATCCAGAAGTTGCAACTTGTATCCCTCTTTTATTTGATTCCATGTCAAATTGTGATTGCTTGTAATCAGGACGGTTCTCTTTGGCAGTTTCATACAGATCGGTAATTGAGAAATCCTGCGCTAACAATGTATTAACGTCCCAATCTGGCAAAACGGGATCAACATCTGCCCCTGGTTCGAGCTGAAGTGTTTGAATTAAAATAGCTTTATTTGATCTAAAGCTGTTTTCCGCCCGGATCTTTAAAACTTCTAACTGCAGAACCAGGGCCTCCTGAGTATATTGATCTGGAATTGCTCTTGAGCCAAGTTCTACAAATCCCTTTATTTGATCCAAGGTAGTATTTTGTACTACAAGATTATCTTCTGCTATTCTTAGAAGTTCCTTGTCTAATAGGATTTGAAGGTATTGACGAGCTACATTAAATATTAATTGTTGTTTGGTCCTTTCCAGAAAACTTTTTTGCGACTCTAGTTGAAGATTGGCTTGCTTAACGGAATTGATTCTGTTAAATCCATCAAATAAAGTCAAATTGACACCTAAAGTAGCATTAAACCTATCTGATGTTGTAAAAGCCAGAACTCCCTGAATCTGATCAAATTGCTGCCCATCAATTTGGCTTAATGAACCATTTATGAAAACCGTTGGTAAGTACCTGGCATAGTTGAAAGTTTTATTAGCCTGATTAACCCTCAATACATTTTGTTGTTGTCTTAATACTACATTGTTCTTCAAAGCAATATCAACAGCCTCCTTAAAGGTTAGATTTTGACCAAAGGTTAAGGAGTAAAAAAAAACAAATGTTAAGTAAAGTAAAATCCTTTTCATTTTGAGTTATTTGTTATTCGACCGTTGGGGCTTTCATTCCTTCAGTTTTTATGTCTTCCTCCACTTGTCCATCTTCCAGTCTAACAATCCTGCTTCCATAGGAAGCATTTCTTTCAGAGTGTGTCACCTGAATGATAGTCATACCTTCTTCGTTAAGTTGCTTAAAAATTTCCATGATCCTGGCACCTTGTTCTGAATGAAGATTTCCAGTAGGCTCATCCGCAAGCAACAATTTAGGTTGTCCAATTATTGCCCGTGCCACACCTACCAATTGTTGCTGTCCACCAGAGAGTTGTTCTGGGAACAAGTCCTTTTTAGCTACCATCTGAAAGTGGTCTAGCGTTTCCGCAACCATACTTTTGCGCTTAGAGGATTTTACTCCCTTGTACAATAGAGGGGTTTCAATATTCTCATAAACGGTGAGTTCGTCAATAAGGTGATATGCCTGGAATATGAATCCTATAAAATGCTTGTGAAGCTCGGATTTTTTTCTCTCCTTAAGTTTATGGGCCTGTTCCCCTAAGAAATAATATTCACCACTGGAGGCTTCGTCCAGCATGCCTATTATATTCAATATGGTGGATTTACCTGCTCCACTAGGGCCCATTATGGTTAAGAACTCACCTTCTTCAACATCCAAATCAATGCCTTTTAAAATAAAGGTTCGTTGAAAACGCGAATCAACATATTTGTCTATATCCCTAAGCTTAATCATAATTTTTAATGGTAGTTTAAACTATAGGACGGGTAAAGCCAATAAGTATGCCAATAGCGTAACCATTTAATAAACAAGCACATACTTAATGAATCAGCCTGTAATATCCATTTGGAGTGTCCGCTTTCGGAGGCTGGTGTCCGAAAACAGACACACGCGACATAGCGTGGATCAACTGCCAAGATTAGAGGTGGTGAACAGAATTCACAAAGGATTTAAAACAAAAAGAGGGATTCATATGATTTTGAAAGCCCTCTTTTTGAAATTGTATTTTGGTTGAGTTATGGATAGTAGTAGTTACTACCTATGTCATTACTTTTTTTAGTGCACTGCCAAACATTTTCACTTCGTCTATAGTTCCGGTGCTAATCCTGCACCAATCGAGAAATGGAGGAAAAGGCCTGCCTATCTGTACACCTTCTTTGGTCATATCTGTTATCAATCCTCTGATTGGCCTGCCTGTTTTAAAGAAAATAAAATTTGTATGGGATTTTACATATTCCAACCCCAGGCCATCCAGTGTTTTGTAAATCTCTTGTTTTGCTTCCCTGTTTTTCTGCAAGCTAAAATCATAAAATTCCTGATCCTCCATGGCTGTTTTAGCCGCTTTTAATGCCAGGATATTGGTAAATGCAGCCAAGTTCCTGTTCAGCCTTGCAGCTATATCAGGTCGGGCTATTAAATACCCGATTCGGATTCCGGCCAGGCCATATACTTTGGAGAAAGTTTTGGAGACAATTACATTCTGACCCTTTTTCACCAATTGTACCATGGATTCAAAGCCTGGGTCCTCAACGTAGTCTATATAAGCTTCATCACAAAATATCAATGCTTTTTTTGATACCGATTCACAAAAATCCTTAAGTTTTTGAGTTGGCAATATTGTAGCGGTGGGGTTGTTTGGATTGCAAATAAAGACCAATCGGGTATTGCTGTTTACCCTGCGCTCCATTTCCTCCAGATCATGGGTCATGGTGCTGTCAAGTGGCACCCTGTTAATATGTGCCCCGAATTGCTGAGCGTAAGTAAGCAACGCCAAAAATGTTGGTTCAGCGGCAATGATCTCACCACCGTTAACACCATAAGTAAGCCCGGTAATCCTCAACCCTTCCGTGGAACCCGCGGCAACCACCAGGTGGTCTTTGGTAACACCCTCTTTTTTCGCGATCATTTCGAACAATTCGTCCGTGTATGAAAAGGGATACCTGCAGGCCAGGTCAAAATTATCTATCATGGCCTGCCTGACTTTTTTCGATGGCCCATAGGGATTTTCATTAGAACTAAGGCGAATAGGCGATTTTAATGGCCTGGTAGGAGGGAACCTGGTATTTTCAGAAGTATTGGCGAGGGCATCAATTCCTCCTAAAAATGCCAGTGATCCGGTCAGGCCCATGGTTTTGAGCCACTGCCTTCTATCTAGTTGATTCATGGTAAGGGAATTTATTTCTAAAACATCCGATCAAGTTATGAAAGATTGCTTTAATAATGAACTTAAAGTTGAAAGAAAGTTAATGTAAGGATCACAGATTATAGGGGATTAAATGATTCCACAGATTTTGGGTTTTGGAATCAACCGTTGAATGTTCATCATAAAAGGACACAAACTCAATTTCAGACCCAAACCCAAATTTAAACCCTAGCAAGCCTTCTATTTTCATTGACAGCATCTTTTTGTAACTTTGAAGTATGAAAGCTGAAATATCTTTGTCTTTTAACCAGATTTTGGATTTAGTCCAACAGTTACCCCGGCAACAAAAAATCAAGCTTTCCAAAGAGCTTGAGAAAGAGGTAATCGAATCGAAATTGACCGAACTTCTAACTGAATTCCGAACTGGCGAACTCAACTTTGACGAGATAACTGAAGAAGTTGAAGCGGTGAGACAAGAACTCTATGAAAAGAGGTTAAGGTCATAAAGGGTCATGCAGAATAACCAGACAAGTAGTATAATACTTCAATTAATCCCATCCTCACATTTACCCACTGAAAGTTTTTACTGAAGATACCCTCAAATTTATCCGCCGAAAGTTTACTGAAGGTGGGCTCAAAGTGCCTCACCCTCTTTGGCCAGGTCAATCAAAAAGGCATATTGCAAGGCCGTAATTTTATATCTTTCAAACCTACCTGAGGCACCTCCATGACCCACATCCATATTGGTATAGAGTAATAATCGATTATCGTCTGTTTTCATATCCCTTAGTTTAGCTACCCATTTTGCTGGTTCCCAATACTGGACTTGTGAATCAAAAAACCCTGTAGTTACCAGCATGTTGGGATAATCCTGAGCCGTAACCTGGTCGTAAGGGGAATATGATAACATATATTGGTATGATTCCAAATCCCTGGGATTTCCCCACTCATCGAACTCCCCTGAAGTAAGAGGGATGGATTCATCCAGCATGGTAGTGACAACATCCACAAAAGGAACGGCAGCAATAATGCCTTTAAAAAGTTCTGGTGCTAAATTTGCCACTGCACCCATTAGTAAACCTCCGGCACTTCCACCATAGGCAAACAACTTATCAGGGTTAGTATAATTCTCAGCAACCAGATACCTTCCACAATCTATGAAATCGTTAAAGGTATTTTTCTTGGTGAACATTTTCCCATCTTCATACCATTTACGCCCCATTTCCTGCCCTCCCCTTACATGGGCGATGGCATAAATAAATCCCCTTTCCAATAGAGACAAACGGGTAGAGTTGAAAAATGGATCCATTGAAGCTCCATAGGATCCATAACCATATAGCAAAGTGGGATTATTTCCATCCATTTGTATGCCCTTTTTATGCACGATTGTAATTGGCACCTGAACACCATCCCTGGCTTCAGCGTAAAATCTCCTGGTCACATAGTCCTCTGGGTTATGCCCTCCAACCACTTCCTGTCTTTTTTTGAGTTCCTTTTCTTTGGTATCCATGTTGTAATCATAAGTTGAATTAGGGGTAGTCAACGATGAATATCCATATCTCAAAATATCAGTGTCAAATTCGGGATTGGTGGAGATATAACTGACATAGGCTTCTTCGCCGAAGTCCAGATAATGTTCTGTTTTATTGACTTGATTAATGATCCTTAAATTGGTAAGGCCAGCGTTTCTTTCCCTTAGCACCATGTGATTGTTGAACATCTCTATCCCTTGAATCAATACATCTTCCCTATGGGCAATAACTTCTGTCCAATTATCTTTTTTAGTCTGGGTATCCGGTGTTTCCATCAAGCGGAAATTTTCGGCATCCCAGTTTGTTACTATGTAGAATTTATCTTTGAAGTGATCAATTGAATATTCATGCTTGGTTTCCCGAGGTGAAAAACTTTTGAATTCTCCTTTAGGATTATCAGCATTCAGGATCCTGTAATCACTGACCAGGGTACTGTTGTTCCATATTACAATAAACTTATCAGATTTTGTTTTGTACACTCCAATGTAAAAGGTGTTGTCTTTCTCCTGGTAAACCATTTCATCATTACCAGGATCAGAATTTAAATCATGCCTTAATATTTTTTCTGATAACAGTGTAACTTCATTTTTTGAAGTATAAAATATGGTTTTGTTGTCGTTTGCCCAGGCAGCACTACCAGTAGTTTTAGGGATACTTTCTGTAGATAATTCACCAGTTTCAAGGTTTTTGAAATATAATGTGTAAATCCTCCTGCTCACTGTATCAACCCCATAAGCCAGCCACTTATTATCCTTGCTGATTGACCTTCTGCTAACATTGAAATAAGCATATCCTGCAGCCATTTCATTCACGTTGAGCATAATCTGTTCTTCGTCCTCAAGGGTGTCTTTTTTACGACAATAAATCGGGTATTCTTTACCTTCTTCATATCTAGTGTAATACCAGTATCCATTGGTAAAATAAGGTACTGATTCATCGGTTTGCTTTATCCTGCCAACAATTTCATCGTATAGATTCTTTTGAAGGTCTTTCGTGTGGTTCATTATGGATTTGAGATATGTATTTTCGCCTTCCAGGTAATCTTTTACCTTTTTGGTTTGTTCATCTGGCGTTTCAGCATTTTTTTGCTCGTCAGTCAGCCTCATCCAGTAGTAGTTGTCGATTCGGGTGTCCCCTAAGGTGGTGAGTTTCTTCTCGATTTTTTCAGCAACTGGTGGAGTCAAAACTTCAGCATTTTCTTCTGATTCAGTTGTTGAGCAATTCGTCATAATAAAAGTAATAATAAGGATTAGTGAAATGTTGATTATTGATTTTTTCATGGCCAGTTTTATTTATTACAAGCGTTGAAGATAGCAAAATTGATTTTTTAATTGCAATTTCAATCTAATAAATTTTTGTCCCGGCAATAAGGTGTGAGAAGGTTGTTTAAGCTTTCAAGGCTTTTTCATAATGTTCTATCAAATATTGCCAGTCAAATTGAGATGCGGCAGCTTCGGTTAAATTTCTTTGGGCAATTCTTTCCCTGCGCGACTGCTTAACAAAATTGAAAAGTATGTTTGCCAGATGTTCTGCAGAATCATCAAATGTTTTTTTCCCTCTTTCCACGATAAACACTCCTTTTTTTTCATGCTCTGAAATATTTTTCTTAACATAATCCCCGAAACCGGCGAGATCGCTGGTGATGGCGGGAACTTCCCTGGCAATACACTCTAAGGGTGTATAGCCCCACGGTTCGTAGTAACTAGGAAAGATCCCCAAATGACAACCACGCACGAATTGGTGGTATTCAAGTCCGAACAAGGGATTGGCCGGGGAAATGAAGTCGGGATGATAAACGATTTTAACCCGATCATCTTCATCATTCATCATATTTCGATGGTGAAGGAAGTTTAGTATTTCATCGTTCCCAGGATCTTTTAAATCGTGAGTTACGATGGTTGGTTTTTTGATGGTTTTCCAGGCCTGGATTGTCCTTCTGTACCTTAATCTCCAATAGTCATCGACAAATTGGTTTAGCTCAGGCAATCTATGGTCATCCCTGGTGGTGCTGGAATTAAAAAGCCTTTTCCCAACCTGGTCCTGGATAGCATGCACATTTTGTTTTATTTCGTCCAACAGGGCCCTGCTGTGCAAGACTTCCGCGTTTATGCCATAAAATGGTCTTTTGGTGACAAAAAACATGACTACTGTTTTACCAGGCAACTTTTTTTTCATCAATTCATTAAGCCTGTAGAGCCCTTCCAAGGTAAGATCAAATCCCTTGTTTTTGTACTCATATCTTCCCGATGTGAAAAAATATAAGGTGTTTTCCAGATCAAATGAGTAAGATTGAAAGAAATGCCCCATTACAAAGCGGTGTAATTCTTCCTTGTTTTCAGCGTGTAATACTTGTGGTTGATGAACCACTTCAAAGCGTTCGATATTTAGCCCATTAGGTAATATCTGGTCTGGTTTTCTTTTGAGCAGGTGTTTGCATTCCCTGGCTGTGACTTCACTTACAGTGGTAAACACATCAGCATTATGGGCCGCAGTTCTTTCGATGCTTACTTCTGGTAATATATTGAATTTGTCCGCTTCTTCCTTCCACTTGAAAAATGGCAGGTGGTCATAAAACTGAGGGGAGTACATGGCAAGATGTCTTCCCAGTAAAGTGGCATGGGTCGTAAACACAGTTTTTACAAGAAGTTTTTGTTTCTTGATATCTAAAATTGATGATCCCGACATCCATTCATGAAAATGACCAATTACGTGATGTTCTTTTCTCTTTGTTATGCCTAAGATTTCTTTAAAGAAATCAGTAACCAGATAAGTAAAAAAAAGGGTTTTTATTACGAGTTCATTATTCTCGGGGATGCGTATTTGATAATTTTCATACAAGGAAGATTTTATCTGGTCTAATTGTGGAATTGCTCCTTTTGGGTTAATTAAAACTACTTTAGGTCTTCCCGATATTAGCCAACGACCAAAGATAATATCAAACCCCTTTTTCCGAAGCCTTTCGGATGCCCTGCCAAAAATATCCCCCCGGGGGGTTATGGGATCAATTTCTGTAATTATTGTTGGATCGATTAAAGGGCCGACCAAACAATAATCCTCCGCCCAGTTATTTACCATGGTTGGGGTTTTTGAACGAATTACTGTATAGATTCCACCAACCTGATTGCAAACTTCCCATGCAACTTCCACTAAAAGTGTTCTATGGTTTGAAGCCATTTATTTTTTCTCCCTAATTTAACCTTAATACTGAAAAATATTTATAATTCCTGTTGTTGTTTGCGCACTATTGGAAGTGTAAATTCCAGAAACAAAATTTTATGACTTAAAGATGATTGTGCATGGGGCAATTTTTATTGATTAATGTCTCAAAAATCCATTAATCAATTCAAATGTTGTCAGTAAAGGTATAATCAGGTCACTTATGTAGTATTTAAAGGGTTAATAAAGCGGCAAGGGTGTCTATGATTTTGATCAGCCAGACACCATGGGATATATTCCCGATATTAGATATATTCCCGCAATGGGAATAGTGTTGGTTTCCACATAGCCTCTATTAGCCGTATTGGCCATTATTGCTTCTGGTATGATATTGTAAGTACAGTACTTGAACAAATTTTCAACCTAAAACTATACGCTTATGAAATTTAAGGAATTAATAGGGATGTTTAAAGAAGGTGCATCCGTAACCAAGAGTCCAAACCATCTGAAAAGCCATATGAAGAACCTTCTGGAAATGGCTCTGGTGGATGGCCATTTTGATGAATCAGAAATGGATCTTTTGAAAAAATTAGCTCAGAAATATAATATTTCTGAAGATGAATTGAGAAAAATTCAAGACTCTCAATCTGACATTGAATTCGAGATTCCTGAAGATGACAATGAAAAATTTGAGCAATTTTACGAGTTGGTAAATATGATGACCATAGATGGCAACATTTACGACGAGGAGGTAAACTTGTGTGTGATTATTGGCAAAAAATTCGAGTACAATAATGTTCATGATGTCGTTCAAGCAATGATTCAGGACATCAAAAACGGGTTGCCAATGGAAAACACCAGGAACAGTGTTGACTGGCTACTTCATTAGTAGAATGCAATAAATATTGATAGTTTGGCACTGAGATTACCCGAACTAAGGACTGACATTAGTTCGTTCTGATTTCAGAACTGTTTATCTCGAATAACTTAATGGCTATTTGGCATCATGGAACGGTACGATCCAGCAATAAACATATAAATTGCACCAATAAAAACAGTCAAAACTATTATTGGAATAAAAAACAATGCAGCCGGCATTGCTATTATTATCAACAAGATCCAAACTAATTTGTTGTTCATGATTTCCCGCTTTATTGAGTGTTAGAATGTATGGATATTAAATAATAATTGCAATGACATTTGTCATGCACCATAGAATTCGCAAATATTTTTAGGCAAGCACCAGTGATTTTGGAACATATAAAATATTAAGGCCAAAGCCATCCAAAAGTTCCGGCAGTTACCAGTGCATAAAGCAGTCCATCAAACATGGATTTTAAGGTTGCAGACCATGATCTATGATACCAGATCGAGTTTTGTGCCAGTGCCATCGCGTAACCAAGAAAAGCTGTTGTACCTGCAAATCGAAATACCGTTAAATAATGAGTTCCGGCCTCAAGTGCCCTGCTAGAAATGTAAGCAGCAAAAATACCAACCACTAGGCTGTATATAAACCATTGTGCAAGACTTTTACCCATCGATTGCTGTCCATTTGGTATCACAGTAATAATTGCAACGGGTCCTTTTTCAAGTTTTGCATTATATTCATCTGATTTCATGTCTTGGGGGCTATCTGCCCTGGGAATAACATAATCCCCGGGAGGGATGTTGAATTTCCGTAATTCATCCATCACCCCATCTTCCTGAGGTATCTTGTTAAAATCGGAACGATGATAAGTCAAAAGCATATGAATAACGGAACTAACAATAAAAACAAAAATTGCCGAAAGGAGGATAGGGAGCCAAAGGGAAGTTAAAGAGATCATAGCGTTAGGTTTTAGGTTGATTGAATAGAGAAACAACTATAAACTTAATAAACCAAATGATCTTCTGCAAATGATATAAATAGGATGATGTATTTCATTGACAATCCGAAAATTAATAGATAATTTAATTATTTATCAAACTATCAATCATATGAAAGCCAAGGCATATTTTTTCATATCAGCATTGATTTTCTCTATAGTTGCAATACTGCATCTTTTGAGAATTGTTTTTAACTGGAATTTTGAATTTGGATCCTATTCCATTCCAATGTGGGTTTCTTACTTTCCTGTGATCTTTCTTGGTGTTCTTTCAGTTTTAGGTTTTAGGCTAGCTTCAAAAATTGATTAGTATTATTAATTGCAAATTAATGTAATACGGGGTTTACATGTATTTGATTGACAACTACTTATATAAAATTAGTTTTAGTATTCCACTTATATTTATCATAAATTGAAAGAAACAAGCCAAACTTAACTATGAAAAAGTTTCTAACATTGATTGCCATTTGGACAGTAGTAACTTGTTTGTCCCCAACATTTACCAAAGCACAATCTGACTACGTTATGTTCCTGAGTATTTCCCTAGACCCTGCTCCTGGAAAAGGGGTAGAGTTGGTCCAGGGACTTAAAGCGCATAATCAGAAATTCCATGCTGAAGGGGATGACAAAGCTTATTTCTGGAGCATTCTTACAGGCCCAAGATCGGGTCAGTTTGTTTGGGCCCAAGGGCCAATAAAATACGCAAAATTGGACGAAGCACTTACCGACGAGCATACCGCAGATTGGGAAAAGAATGTAGCCGCAAATTGTGTTAAAGTTTCCAACTATCTATTTTCCAGGAGAAATGAAGAACTAACTTATAATCCTGAAAATGAAACAGTAGGCGAAAATGTTCTTTCAAGAATCTTCTATGGAATAAGTGATCAGGCAACGCTTTTGGAGGGACTTGGAAAAATAACAACAGTATTTAAGGCCAAAAAGTATGACAAGGCCTGAAGGGTTTATACAAACGAATTCAGGTCTGAAAAAGGTGAAGATGTATTTCTTATTTACCCTTTCTCATCATGGACAGAGCTGGAGACCAATAATGGATTACCGGTAGGTTTTGAAGATGATTTCGATTCAGTGCACAGCGAGGGAAGTTGGGCTAAAACAATTGAGGTTTTGAGTGCCAGTGCAGAGGGGTGGTATGATGAAGTAAGGGTCATGGTTAAATAATCGTAATTTAATTATAATGTAAGGTTAACACAATCCCGGGGAGCAATTTCCCGGGGTTTTTTGTTGTTATTCGGTATGTAAAATCCTTTTATCCGATCCGTCAGCATTCATTATGTGTAATTTATATCGTCCTTCTTCCTGGCCATTATCCGATGAAAAAACCATCTTCTTACCATCAGGAAACCAAGA
>CBDVAV010000084.1:0-10835 GCA_965372055.1 uncultured bacterium
CCCCGACATCAACATAAATAAAAATACCCATCACAACACCAGCAGCTGATTCTTTTTCAAGTGCAAAAACAATAGTTGCACTGGAAATGAATAGTAAAGATTCTCTAAAAACTTCCGCATTGACGATCTTCTCTCACTAGTTGGTAATTAATGCAAATTACTTGCCTTTTTTTAAACTTCCTTGATACAATTGGTATTCCAACAACCTGCATTCAATTTTACCATTGTAGAAAGCTGTTCGTGATTGGGTTCTTAACCCTACCTTTTTTGCCAGGTTTAAATTACCGGTAAAAATATACCCTGTATGCCCCTGGCATTTTTGCTTAAAAAAATTACCAATGTCATGATAAGTATTTTCAAGTTTTAACGAATCACCCAGACGCTCTCCATATTCAGGGTTTAGCACTATCACACCTGGTTCAGGGCCAATGGGCGTTGCTTTGAAATCACAGGTTTCAAACTCAATCAAGGATTTCACTCCGGCAAATTCAGCATTTTTTTGGGCAGCCAGTATAGCCTCCTTGTCATGGTCAGTAGCAATAATGCGCAATCCTTCTGGAGTTTTCTCATTTGCCCGTGCATCATTTACCAATTTATCCCACTTTTTAGCATCCCATTTTTTAAGATGCATGAAGCTGAAATTTTTTCGTAAAGTACCGGGAACCTTATTAGTAGCTATCATTGCTGCTTCAATTGCCAATGTCCCACTCCCACACATGGGGTTTATAAAATCAAACTGGCCATTCCAACCAATGGCCATTATAACTCCCGAAGCCAGTGATTCTGCCATTGGTGCATTCAATGGAATTTTCCGGTAACCATGTTTGGAAAGTGTTTCCCCCGATGTATCTATATATACCGCACAATCTTCACCGATCCAGTGGATAGCGATCGCCAGAGCATCCCTGTGTTTCCCCGAATCTGGACGCTTACCGAATTTCCGAATAAACCTGTCTGCTATGGCATCCTTTACTCTAAGGCTTGCAAACCTGGGATCAGTAATTGTTTCATTTAGTACGAAGGAATCCACCCTAAAATAACCCTCTATCTTAATATATTCCTCCCACTTAATCTCTCTGCATTTCCCGTAAAGCTCATCTGCATTTTTCACTTTGAACCCAGTTATCTGATAAAGCACTCGGTTACCAGTCCTAAGGTGCAAGTTCAACAGCAATGCATCACTCAGGTTGCCATATGTTTCTACACTCAGTTTATTCTCTCGCTTTACTGGCAATCCCAAGGTTTTTACTTCATTGGCCAGGTAACTACTAATTTCTGGAGCACAGGTAATAACAATCTTTTGGGATGGATACATTAAGCTGGAATTGAATTTGTCAAAGTTACTGATTCCCGCGAGTGCCAGGTATGAACAAGATTATAATTACCGAAAATTATTTTTCACAGCTAGACTTTATCTAAACACAATGATGATTTATTAACTACAAATAAATGATTACTCTATGTTTGGAATGGTTATAATAAATGTAGTGCCCTCCCCTAATTGGCTATGCACTTCAATTTTTCCTCCCAGCTTATTTACCAATGCTTTGATAATTGCCATTCCCAATCCACTCGAACTTTCACCACCTGTGGGTATAGCATTTAATCTTTGGAATTTCTTGAAAAGCTTCTTTTGGTCTTTTATACTTATGCCCGGCCCCTCGTCGCGGATGGAGAACTTCATTTTGTTTTCCTCATCCCATATTTTGAGGTAAATGTTTTTCCCTTTATCAGAGAACTTGATGGCATTGGTTAAAATATTGTCCAGAATGCGTAGCAGAAGGTCTTTACTGGTTGTTATTCGCAAGTTCTTCTTCTTGATATTGATTTGTAATATTTGTTCTTTCCTGGCAAACTCCTGATTGTAGCTTTCAAGCCAGGAGGGAATTATCTCATCCAAGGCAATGGTTTCCGTTTCGAGCTTAGCGTCTTTGTATTCAAAAGCGTGGACATCCAGTAAATCCCTGATTAAGTGTGAGCCTTGGTTGATAATGCCATCGACTTTGTCCAGATAATCTTTTTGTTCGGGGTTAAGGTCACCCACCATGGGCATCAATTGCATAAACCCTTTGATCCTGTTCAAAGGGGAATTAAGGTCATGGGCAACAATGTTGATCATCCCATCTTTTTCCCGGTTGAGTTCTTCAAGGTTTTCATTCTGGCTAACTATTTCCTCAGTGCGGGAACTAACCTCAAGCTCAAGTAAAGTACGTTGTCGTTTTAAACTGGAGACTCTTATTTTATAGAATGAAATTAAACTGCCAACAATCAATACAATCCAAAGGGAATAGGCCCACCATGTTTCCCACCAAGGTGGTAATATTAATAATTTAACACTAACACCCTCTTGATTCCAGTAACCATCGTCATTAGAAGCTTTTACTTTAAATACATAGTTTCCAGGTGGTATATTGGTATAAGTTGCCCTGCGGTATTTATAATCTGTATATGTCCAGTTTTTATCAAATCCATCTAACTTGTAAGCAAACTGGTTTTTCTCTGGTTGACGGTAATTAAGGGCTGAAAATTCAAAACCGAAAATGAAGTCATCATAATTTAACTCAATTTCTTTGATTTCATTTATACTCTGATGTAAGGCCATGGTATCATTAATTGAAATTGGTTTATTGAAAAGTAAAAATTCCGTAAATACCACTGGGGGGATGAAAGTGTTTTCCGTTATATCATTTGGGTAAAATGCATTGAATCCATTAACTCCACCAAAATACAGTTTTCCTGAAGGACCTTTGTAGTAGCCACATGTATTGAATTCATTTCCCTGTAAGCCATCTTCCGTGCTGTACCAGGTGAAATTTTCGGTATCCGGATCAAATTTGTTGATGCCAACATTGGTGCTTATCCAAAGCTTGCCTGATTCATCTTCAAGGATGCCGTAAATTACTTCATTGGACAGGCCCTCCTTTGTCCCATATCTTTTGAATGAACCGCTTTCAGGGATGAACAAATTCAAACCACCTGATGTGCCTGCCCACAATCTGCCTTTGCTATCTTGGTAGAGTGATCTTACGAAATTGTTGCTTAGGGAATTATTTTCATTTGAATTGACAAAGTGTTCGAAAGTATTGTTTTTTGGATCAAATCTATCCAAACCTCTCAAGGTACCAATCCAAAGATAACCTTTACTATCCTCAATAAGTGCGAAAGTGAAATTATCGATTATGGAAGTGGAATCACTTTCTGAATGCATAAATCGCTCGAAAGATTGGGTACGGCTAACGTATTTGTTTAATCCACCATGTGTGCTTAGCCAAATATTTCCTTTGGTATCTTCTATGATGCGGTAAATGACATTGGAGCTGATAGAAGAAGAGTCATTCTCACTGAACTTAAAATGCCTAAATGATTGGGATGCAATGTCCAAAACGTCTACCCCCCCACCATTCGTTCCAATCCAAAAGTTATCATTGCTGTCTATTAAAAGAGTCCGAATATAATTGTTACTTATCGAGGCAGGGTTGTCCTCCGAGTGATTGTAGTGCTTTACCAATTGATTTTTGAAGTCAAAATAATTCAATCCCCCACCTGAAGTCCCCACCCACAAATTCCCATTTTCCTCCTCAAGAAAGCTCCTTACATAATCATTGCTCAAAGAATTGTGGTTTTCCGAATGTTTAAAATGTCCAAATGATAAACATTGGGGGTCGAAAACATTAATGCCATCAGTTAGTGTCCCAACCCATAAGTTGCCCAGATTGTCTTCCATTAAACCTTCCAGCCGGTCACCGGTAAGGGAAGTGGGGTCAGTATTTGAATGTCTGAAATTAAAGAATGTCCTGGTATCATAATTAAAGAGGTTCAAGCCGTTAAACCAACTTCCAACCCACAAGTTGCCTTTGCTATCCTCCAGGATGTTGGTGATGATGCCATTGCTTAAATAAGATTGTTCGTAGTCATAAGTCTTTAAATCACGGTCAAAATTCCTTAGACCACTTTCAGTACCAATCCACAAATTACCTCTGCTATCTTCTGACATTGCCCTGATTGTACTATTATTTACTGGTATAATATCATTCCTTGAATATTGAAAGTTGCTAAAACCCTGGTTGATGGGGTCGAAAAGGTTAAGTCCGGTTTCCTGTGTACCAATCCATAAATTGTCCTCAGAATCTTTGAACAAGCTTCTAATTATATCCCCACTTATTGAATTGGGATCATCCTCATCATGTTTAAAATGTTTGAATTTTCTGCTCTCATAATCAAAATGGTCCAACCCTTTATGGGTGCCAATCCACAGGTCGCCGGTTTTGCTTTCCGACAAAGCCCATACAACATCATCGCTTATCGATTCCAAGTCATCTTCTGA
This sequence comes from uncultured bacterium, assembly GCA_965372055.1. Lineage (GTDB taxonomy): Bacteria > Bacteroidota > Bacteroidia > Cytophagales > Cyclobacteriaceae > CBDVAV01. The sequence goes on from CBDVAV010000084.1 coordinate 4,325, forward strand.
ATGTCGGAAGTGTTCAAATGTTTCGGTTTTTGGATCAAAGAGGTTAAGCCCTCCTGCATTGGTTCCTACCCAAATATTCCCCCTGTTGTCCTCCAAAAGTGCCCAAATGGTATTGTCGCTGATACTGGTTGCATCCTGGGGATCATGCTTATATATTTTGTAAGAGTAACCGTCAAAACGGTTCAAACCATCGAAAGTCCCAATCCATATAAACCCTTTGCTATCCTGTAATATTGAAAGGCCACTAAGCTGTGAAAGGCCATCCTCAAGGGTATAATGCCTGAATTTTAAGTCTGGCTGTGCTTTGACCGGACGGGTTATCAATAGGAATAGAAGTAAGGCAAATGAAGAATAAAATGGGATTAGCTTCTTCAATATAGTTTCATCTCAAATATGAATTATGACTGGAATATCGTTTCTGAAATTTTACCTCAAAACAATCTTTCAAGATAATGATCGATCAAACCATAACAGTGTACCAATTTCCACTAAACCAGTCCCATGTAATCTTTAGAACTTTTTTTGAATATTTTTGATTGCCTGGGTACATTTTCCTTCGAAGACCCTGCCAAAATCGGGATGCCTTTCAATGAAAGAAAGGTTTGATTAATATATAATTACCCAAATTTAATTGACCCTAGAATATAAAAAGTACATAAAGAGCTGCTATGCTTCCTAAAATAGCCCCCCCATAGCAAATAATGGCTATTAATTCATTGAGGTGCTTCACTTGAAGGCCATCATAAAGAGTAAAACGGAATCGGTGTGCCCAATGGAGCAGGGACAGTGAAATGAGCACAAAGAGAAACATTCTCACTAAAGGAAGTGCAGCCATGGCCTGCAATTTCCCGTAACCTGGTTCTGTAATCCATCCCATCGGAATAGCAATTCCAAAGATAAAAAGTAATATTGGGATAAACAGTGCCGAAATTGCTCCTCCAGCTCCAAATAATGCCCACCAGAATGGTTCATTGCTCTTCTTCATTTAACTAATTGTTTAAGATTATCCAAGTTATTGCTATTGATATGACCACCCACGCAGCATAATTCATCCCGGAAATAATAAATCCCGGAACCCGATACTTTCCCAAAGTTATCACTATTGCTTTTGGGGCAAGATTGAACCAGGTTATACTATGGTAAAGCACTAAAAGAAATGCAATACTATGTAAAATGACGGCAAGGGGGCTTTTTAACCAGGACTGGAGATTTGTGTATGACTCAGGGCCTTGATTTAAGGCTTGAATTTGAAGGATGATAATCACTGCATAGAATGCGACCCCAAGACTGGTCAGTTCACGAAAAATAAACCTTGCATGCGACCACTTTTTAACCCACCAAAATATTGGCATGCGCTTGAAATACAAGCGGGGATGGCCTTTATAATACATTGGATACCTATCTCTTATCATGAGTATTTAGTATTTGGTATTTGGTTTTGGTATTTGGTTTTTTATCGATTTCCCCATGGCATTAGCAGTGACTTCCACCAGTTATTGGTACTTTCAACTTTATATCTTTGAATGGCTTCTGCAGGATCTACATTTTCAGGGCATGCTTTTGAACAAGCACCCACGAACGTACACTGCCACAAACCATCTTCCTGAGAAATAATTTCCTCTCTTTCCTCCGCTCCCTGATCACGGCTATCGTAATTATACCTTTGAGCCAACGCAATTGCTGCCGGCCCAATAAAAGTAGGTTCCAATCCATATACCGGACAAGCTGAATAACACAGCATACAATTTATGCACATAGTGTATTGTTTATATGCTGCCAATTGAGTTGGAGTCTGTATATGTTCCCCAGTTGATAAGTCTTTTTCCTCTTTGCGGATAATCCAGGGCTTTACCCGCTTCAATTTCTCCATAAAGTCACTCATCTCGATGATAAGATCTTTAATAACGGGAAAATTATCAAGCGGTTCGATGCGTATGGGACCCGGTAGAAATTGATGCAAAAAAGTAGAACAGGTAAGTAAGGGTGATCCATTTATCATCATCCCGCAACTTCCACAAACACCCATACGGCAAGACCACCGAAATGACAATGAGCCATCCAAATCATCTTTGATGTAATTCAGTGCATCAAGAATTACCCAATCTTTATTACAGGGGACTTCAAAACTTTGAAATGAGGGTTCCAAATCCACTTCGGGATGATATCGAAACACTTCTAATGTGATATTTGAAGGCATATAAAGTTTAGTTTATTTTTAATTTAAGTTATTCTACCAATGCAGTATTTAATTTCCATAAACCCTGTCCCCCGGTGGCCATTTAGTAATCACAACCGGTAAATATTCAATTCTAGGCAATGCTTCATCGGATATATAAGCCAGTGTATGAGCCAGGAAGTTCTCGTCATCACGGTTTGTGTAATCATGCCTTTGATGTGAACCTCGGGATTCTTTTCTATTAAGCGCAGATTGGATAATTACTTCTGCCAGATCAAGTAAGTTCGACAATTCAATGGCCGATACAAGTTCAGTATTAAATGTCATTCTATGGTCTTTAATTGAAATTTGAGAAAACCTTTGCTTGAGATCCTGGATTGTTTCCTGGCTTTTTACCAAAGATTCTTCATTCCGATAAATGCCAACCCCTGATTCCATGGCTTGATACATCTCCTTTCTAATACCAGCAATCTTTTCTTTGCCTCCTTTTTTGAAATATTTATCCCTTATTGACTTTTCCTCTTTCAATGTGATGCTTATAGGATCAAACGTAACATCCTTTAGTGTACTGGCAAACTCGGCAGCTGACTTTCCAGCCCTGGCCCCGAAGACCAACAATTCTGTTAATGAATTTGATCCGAGACGGTTTGCTCCATTAATGCTGACACAAGCAGTTTCACCAGCCGCGTAAAGCCCTTTCAACGGAGTAGCACCATTAATATCGGTATGGATACCTCCCATTACATAATGTACTACCGGCCTAACCGGGATCATATCCTTTACAGGATCTATATTTTCATATTTAAGGCATAGTTCACGAACAAATGGAAGCTTGGAGTTTATCTTCTTCTCACCCAAATGTCTAATATCGAGGTTCACGTAATGCCCGTATTCCCCTTCTAAAGTATTTCCCTTCTCTTGCTCCTTTATGAAAGCCTGTGAAAGCCTGTCGCGTGGCCCTAATTCCATTGACCGCAAAACCGGCTCGGGTTGAGGTGTGCCCAAATCATAGTCTTGAAGATACCGATAACCGTCTTTGTTTAGCAAATATCCCCCTTCTGCCCTGGTGGCCTCGGTAATTAATATTCCAGTGAAAGGCAATCCGGTAGGGTGGTATTGAATAAACTCCATATCTTTTAATGGAACACCTGCCCTGTAGGCCAAGGCCATTCCGTCTCCGGATTTAATATTGGCATTAGTAGTAAAGGGAAATACTTTTCCACATCCTCCAGTACTAATTATCACCGATTTAGCAGCAATAACTTGAATATGGCCTGTAGCTAATTCCATCGCCACCACTCCTTGACATCTATCATCTTCAACTATTAATTGGGTGACGAACCATTCGTCATACCTCTTAATAGGATCGTATTTCAAGGAGGTTTGGAAGAGTGCATGAAGCATGTGAAATCCTGTTTTATCTGAAGCAAACCAAGTGCGTTCGATTTTCATGCCTCCAAATGGCCGCACCGCGATTGTCCCATCCTCATTTCTGCTCCATGGACAACCCCAATGCTCCAGTTGCAATAATTCCCTTGGTGCTTCTTCCACGAAAGCTTCTACAGCATCCTGGTCACACATCCAATCCCCACCGGAAATTGTATCGTAAGCGTGGTGATCCAAACTGTCATTTGGCTTTATTACTCCAGCAGATCCCCCTTCCGCTGAAACAGTATGACTCCGCATTGGATATACTTTTGAAATAACAGCTACAGTAAGGTCTTTATTTGTTTCAGCAACAGCAATGGCGGCACGTAAACCAGCGCCCCCACCCCCCACAATTAATACATCATAGGAATGAGTCTCAAACTGGCTCATTATATTTTAAAATTATAATCCCTGTTTGGGAATGATACAATTGAATTCTGCATATAAAGGGGTTTAGAATTTGCTCAAAAAGATAATAACAAATTTTTCCTCTTGCAAGTTTAATCTGCACCACCGGAATTATTACTTATTGAAACATATACTTATTCAGAGTAATCGGAAATCTCCAAGTTTAGAGCTTTCGACACTTTTAGCAATTTTTTGATCACCTTATTCTTAAACTGGTTTTCGGCCACCAGCACTTTATCATGATCACTGAACTTTACAAATCCTCTGTACATCACACTTTGAAAAGTTCGGGTTTGAGCCCTGGAATTGACTGTTTGGCTAAAATTATGACTACGAATAAAAATCTCATCAAGAGTAGAATAGTTTTTTTTACCCCCAATCTTAAATCCTGCCACAAACAGATATTCCCTATAAGTTTTCTTCTCCGGATTGATGGCCACCTTATACCCTGCTGTGAAAACCGTCAGCCCAATAGATAACAAAATCAGGGCCAACCAGATGCTTTCCGGGCCAATTAGAACACCAGCTACAATTAGGATTATTGCCACCAAATTAATCTGAAATGGGAAATACTTTTTTAATGTGATACTAACCAATTTTAATATAGGTTAATTTAAATATCGATCTATTATAGCTTGTAATTGATCTTTCTTCTTTAGTACTGATTGAAGTAATTTAAATTGATTACGGGCCCGATACAAATTTTGCTCCGGATAATCAACTTTGTAATAGTTGTTTCCCAATAAATAATCAGTTAAGAACCGAATTCCCTGCTCATAGATGATGGATTTTACTCCAAGAAGAAAATGTTTTTTTTCATCAACAGTTATTATTTTCTTTAAGCTCCTAAGAAAGCCTTCGCACACAGCTTCAAAGATATTAACCCTTACATCAACTAAAGTCAGGTCTTTTTCATCTTCGGTGGCCGCATTGGTAAAAGACCTTATCATATCTCCAAAGTCATTGATAATACATCCCATTCCCACAGTATCAAGATCAATTACAGCTTTTGCTTTCAATGAAGAGCTGTCAAATAAAACATTGTTGATTTTGGGATCATTGTGAATGACCCTCACAGGCAAAGATTTGACAGCAGCCTCAGCCTGCTGTAAAATCAAATAATAACTTTCTATTGATACAATTTCTTTGTTTACCGACTGTGCCAATTCATTATTGTTCAGGATAGCATTTTGAAATTCCTTATATCTAGAATGTAGGTTGTGAAAGCCTGGCAAAACTTCTTTCAATTCTCTGGCAGGAAAATGTTGCAAGGATTTTGTAAACTCCCCTAAAGCCCAGGCAGCTTGGTAAGCTTGGTTTGGCTCACTTACAAATTCAATTGTTTCTGAATTGGCTATATATTCAAAAGCCCGCCAATGTTCTTCCTTTGAAACAATGTAATAATTTCCATTCAAGTCTAATATTGGCTTTGCAACAGAGATATTTGAATTAACTTTAAGGAATCCTGCAATTTTTCTATGGTTATGTTCGAGATGGAAGGGTTTTGAAAATACAGAGGTATTGACTTTTTGAAGAACGAAGCAAGGGATCCGTGCATTTGTAGTAGTCACCAAGTAAGTCTGATGAATATGGCCCGAACCTAAAGGGTCTATATTCTTTACTTCATTTTTTGGTGAAAATTTATTCGCGATCCCAATAATTTCCTCAGAATCTACCAAAGCGGTGTGGGGTATTTCCCTTCTGCTACCAAGGTTTTTAATGCCTGTTGAACTATTGGTTTATCTTCCCGATAAGTGACCCCGTACCATTGGCTGGTGGTTTGGAGAACATTCACCACGGCCTTCCCGGATTTGATCATATTATCTACCACGTAGGGGATAAGGTATTCTGATTTTGGAAGGTGACCTTCGTTTTCTATGAAAGTGGCAAAACCCGATTCAATTTCATCAAAAATCGATGGGGTAAAACCCCAAAAATTCATGGAAACAAAACTCCTGTAAATTCTCACCATCTCATCATCAGCTTCTTTATAATAGAATCCTCCATTCCTTTTTTGCACCCCATGTCGTTCATTGATATTTGCAAGATTTCCACTGGAATCAATTTCGCATACCCCCCGGGAAACTACTCCATGGTCTGAAAGTGTTTTTTCCAAATGATAACCTGCCATGGAATAAGTTTGCTGGTCATGCTCCCCGTTCCTGATATTTTCTAAAAACCCTGCCATTTTCCCGTATGCATCGAAACCATAAAAATCATCTGCATTTATAGCAGCAAATGGTTCATCAATAGCATCCTTTGCTGCCAATACTGCATGGGCAGTGCCCCATGGCTTAGTACGGTCAGGAAATGAAGGATATCCTTTGGGCAATTCCAATTCCTGGAATGCATAGCGGGTTTCAATTTTCTCACTGAACTTGTCGCCCAATACGTTTTTGAAATCATCTTCAATATCTTTTCTAATCAAGAAAACCAGTTTTCCAAACCCAGCTTTTATGGCATCATAGATAGAATAGTCAATAATGGTTTCTCCACTAG
>CBDVAV010000085.1:0-10657 GCA_965372055.1 uncultured bacterium
AGCAGGGATTCAGGAGCACTGAATCCCTGCTGTATTTTTTTATTTTAAGGAAATTTATAGCTGAAGCTAAATATAGTATTAACAGCTTCTTAGGTGTATGCTCACTGCGGGAAATGCTTTCTATATTCTGCGAAGAAAAGAAAAATATACTATTAGGCGGCTAGACAACGTCAGAAATATAGGATATTATTATCGTTTCTGTTTTATAAGCGCTACAATTTGATGATGCAAAAAGTAACCCCTCATCAATTATTTTCAACTTTAAATTTTAAGTCAATTCCATAGATCCTGATATCGGGCGATTGCTTGGCAATGGGGATGCTGTAAGAAAAAATGGCATCGAACCTAATCCGGTCAATTTTCAAATTCTCTATTCCTGTAAGCAATACTATGCTAGTCCTTGTTCTAAGCCGCACCTCCTGTGATACCATATCTTTATAAACCCCTTTAACACCTATATCATATAGGTCCTTCAATCCCTGCATCCACCTGGCAATCCCCGAATAAGAAAACTTTAGGTTTGGCGAGAGTGTGGAAACATTGCCAAGTATCAAATGATAATACCGGTCCAGGTACAGGATATGTTCAATTGGGGTCACCCTACTTTCAAAAATCCGGTTGCTGGAAATACCCACGTAAGATTTTTTATGCTCCAGCCAGAATCCCAAGTGGCCATCCAAAGCAGTGGAGGATCCTCCTGGACTAACCGGGGTAGAAATAACCATGTAATTAAAAATCCCCATGGCTAACCCGGCAGCAATGGATGTTTCACCTGAAATATTTGTCTTTAGGGAGTAAGCAACATTAAACCTGTTCCTGTTTAGCAGTTCTCCTTCTTTTTCACCTGAGAAATTAATCCCAACTACACCTTTTGCCCCTAATTTACTGTCCAAATTAAGGTTATAAGAACTGCTTAAATAATAAGACCGGATGTTACGGAATGGCCCACCGCTCGATTGGTTGCCAACTTTTACTTGAAATCCTTCCTGTGATGAGATACTGGCCGGGTTTAGCAGCGGGTAATTATTGGAAGCTTGCTCAAATTGAAAGAACAATACCGGCTGACGGCTGCTCTGAGCCGACATCTCTAAACTAACTACAAATACTATGGGTAAAAAAAGATACCTTATTCCCTTGATCAATTCGCTTATTCTTTAACCTAATATCTATCTACAATCAATAAGCTCAAAGGTAACCCCCTATTATTTATTTACCTTTATTTTATATATTATATTAAGTACATAACTTACCTTTGTATTATATATTATATATAGACTATATTATTGTCTTATTAAAGGACATATAAAATTTTCTTTGGTTAGGGGTTACTTAATGGTAACACAAATTGTAGAGTCAAATAATGGGTATCAAAAAAGCCTCTTTTACTTCGGATAAAATCTTAAAAGCTATAGCAGATGGTGAAGACAGGCTTGTTTTTAATCATTTATATGAGGACTGTTTGCCCAAAATTGAAAAGTTCATATTGCGGAATAATGGAGATAAAGACGAAGCCTATGATATTTTCCAGGATGCACTATTGATATTTTACAAACAGGTGAAACTGAACAAGTTCAAAAAAGAGCATGAAGTGCATGGATTTATTTATTCAGTGGGAAGAAACCTCTGGATTAACCGCGTTAAAAAAAGGAATAAACAAGTTTCAATGGATGGACAGGTATTCATAAATGAAACAAACCCTCTGCAAGACTTGATAACCAAGGAAAGGGAAATGATTATTTCTGGGGTACTTGGTAAGTTAGGGGAACGGTGCAAAACATTATTAAATTTCTCTATTTACCAGAATTATAGCATGGACAAAATTAGAGAGGTTATGGGTTTCAGCACTGTCAATGCAGTAAAAACCAAACATTATAAATGCAAGCAAAGGCTAATAAAGCTCGTAGGGGATAACAAAGCTTTTAAAAACACATTACAAAATGGATGATCAATATAATTCTTATTGGGAGTTGGAAAACTTTTTGAAAGGGGAACTGGATTCTGATGGATCTAGGATGATTGAAGAAAAGTTGAATGAAAGTACTGCCTTCGCCAATAAAGTGAACGCCCACCGAATTGCCAATGAATTAATTATTGACAATGGCCTTTTGGAATTAAAAAATCAAATGGTAGAATGGAAGAGGGGGAAAAATCCAGGTTCTGGCTTTAGTAAAGGCGGCAAAATAATTTCAATGATAATTGTAGTAACTTCACTTAGCCTCATCGCTTATTTCACTTCATTCAAATCAAAACCAATTGAAATTTTGCCACAAAAAACAGTTACTGAAAATGTAGATAATGCGCTATCAGAAAAGCAACAAAATGAAAAACCACTAAAGTTAAAAGCAAAATCATTGCCCCCACTGAAAATCATAAAAAGCCATGAACTTAAAAATATTTTAAATTTAGAAATCCAGGACAAACATGATATCAAAAAAGTGAATGATCGAACCTTACCTGATAATGAAATTTCAAAACTACCATTAAAATTACTTACCAACAGCAATCATAAAATTCAATTACCAATAATCCCTGCTTCCAAAACCGAAGATAAAATTGGGTGCTATAAAGTCAAACCATTTTATACTGTCCAAAAAATTGGCAGTTGTAATGGACAATACAATGGCTCAATAGTTTTTGATAAAGTCCAAGAACAATATGGAAATTCATTTTATACTTATTCCATTGATGCGGGAAATTCATTTGCACAATCATCTTCCTTTGAAAATCTGGCTAATGGCGAATACAAATTGGCCATCAAAGATAAAAAAGGCTGCATTTACACTTCCGAAGAAATAGTAGAGTTATATGCACTAGCAGATTGCAATATTTCTAAAGAAATAGCTTTTTGCCCAGGCAAGGGTGAAACTTGGATTCCTAACATAAAGGAGGATGAAGGAGTCAGCCTTAAAATATTTGATAATTCCGGAAGGTCTATTTTCAATAAAAATATTTATCAGGGATTTGAATGGGATGGAAAATCAAATAATGGCAGTGACTTATCAATGGGAAGCTACCTTTATGTTCTTTCATTTAAGAATGGTGAAATACTTACTAGCCACATTACAATTTTGCAATAATTGATATTTATTTTGAGCAGTGTCTATTTTCCACCCCCTGCCCCCGCCAGCGGGGGACAGGCATCTAGTAGTTTAGTTCTGTTTAGCAAGTTTTAATCACAATTTGGAGGTAATGCTAAATAAAAAAAGTAAAAGTTAGAATTTCATCTAAAATGTCTTTTCAAAACGGATCAACAATTAATTGCCTCACTGGTTAGGTGTGCAGAGAGTAAACAGGCTAACCAATCAACAGTCGTTTCTATTAACTTGTCCCCCGCTGGCGGGGGCAGAGGGTGGATTTTTCCCCCACCGCAGGAATTAGCTTCAAATCACCTAACCACGGTAACCTGAAAAGATTTACTGCTTGAAACCAATACGTGATTTCCAATTAAAAAAAATTAACGCTAGAATTTCACTACACCTCAATTTATAATCTTCCCCTCGCTTGCAGAGTTGCAGGGGGTGGCTAATTTATCAACAATTGTTTCAATTATCTGTCCTCCTCTTAATCAGCGGACAAAGCCCGCCGGCGATGGCACAGGGGGTGGACTAGCTAATCTATACTGTACAAAATAAAAAAGGCAGTCAATATTTTGTGACTGCCTTTTTGATTCGATTTAATGATCTTTTAAAATTCTATTGGGATTTCAACGATGGTTGTATCCCAGGCCAGGTATAACACACCGCTACTACTGCTCTGCCCTTCTACTTGAGGAACATTGAATAACATGGTGAAAGCTTCAACCAATGGCTCATTGGGTTTTGATTCAACGTTAAACCGCAATACATCTTTTGTCTCATCATATTGAAAATGACCCCAGGTGTGCAATTTCGAATTTAGGATTATTGTCCAATCTTTTTCTCCAGGAATGCTATACAAGGAATATGTCCCGGCTTTTACATCCTTTCCGCCCATTTTAAAATCCTGATATACTGTTAACTCGGTTGTTTCATTGGCACCGGTACGCCAGAGAATTCCCAAAGGTGCCAAAGGAGACTCCACGCCAAATGTTAATCGGTCCTTCTTCTGAGGCCTGCCATAAATAATCCTGGCAATGGGCGGTGAATTCCTATTTGCACGCAAATATGTAATATCAGCCGGACTTGGGTCTAAATTAGGTAGTTTCATCTCTTGGGCATGGCTGGTAAACACCAAGAAAAACACTAAAATAAACGAAATACTAGTTAATACTTTCTTACTCATGGTTATGGATTTTTTTTTAGATTTATACCACCATAGTACGGCAAAATCAAATAATCGTTCGTTAATGAATTGTTAATATAGACTTTTTACTCTTAAGAATTGAGATTGTCCAGTACTTCCATCACTTCTTTTACATGACCCCTGGATACTTCCAACATGGCCTTTTCCTCATCATTTAAATCAAGTTCAATAACTTTTTCTATCCCGTTTTTACCTAAAACCACGGGAACACCAAGATAGCAATCATCAATTCCATATTCGCCTTCCAATTTTATACACACGGGAAAAATTCGCCTTTGATCCTTTACGATGGCTTCTGCCATTTGTGCTGCTGCTGCACCAGGGGCATACCAAGCAGAAGTGCCCATTAACTTGACCAATTCACCACCTCCAAACTTGGTTCTTTCAATAATTTTATCCAAAGGCTCTTTATCTATCAATTCAGTGATCGGAATTCCTGCCACTGTAGTGTATCTTGGCAAGGGCACCATTGTATCACCATGGCCACCCATCAACACCGCCTGAATGTCTTTTGGGGAAATATTTAAAGCCTCGGCCAGGAATGCACGATATCTGGCGGTATCCAAAATACCGGCCATTCCCATAAGTTTAGCCCTTGGTAATTTCGAGGTTATGTGCGCTTGGTATGTCATAACATCCAAGGGATTTGATACTATGATTATACAAGCATTGGGTGAATGTTGGATAACATTTTCAGTTACCGAGCGAACTATCCCCGCGTTGGTTTCTATCAAATCGTCCCGTGTCATTCCCGGCTTCCTTGGAAGGCCAGAAGTAATGACCACTACTTCTGAACCCTCTGTTTTAGAATAATCATTGGTAGCACCAATTGTCCTGGAGTTATATTGATTGATAGGCGCTTTCTGCCAAATGTCAAGGCTTTTACCTTCGGCAAGCCCTTCCTTGATATCCACTATTACTATTTCATTGGCTACTTCATTATAAGCCAGTACATCGGCGCAAGTTGCACCTACATTTCCAGCTCCAACTACAGTTATTTTCATGATAATTATCTATTTGTTTGTTTACTAATAATTGTCTTTCATATCGTGTGGTCAATTTACCAATTCAAAGCTACTATCCCTTCTTTGAATAAATATTTATCAAAACCGTTAGGCATTTATTCCTTTTTCTCCTGATAAACCTGGGAAATTTCAAAAAATCCAAATGAAGATTTATAGGCTTCGAATAACCTCTGGGTATAATAATTGTATGCTTCTGCCAAAGAGTGTAGCATTTTGGCTTTTACAATTGGTTCATTTTCAAATATCTCCAAAATATTTGCTTGTGGAATAACATACAAGTCGGCTTGCTCAGAAGCAACAATGGCACTGTAAATTCTCCTGGTGTTTCCCAATATGGAATTATCCCCAAAAGCGTAGTTTGACTTGATCTCGGTAAGTACTTCAAAACGATCTTTAATGTCTATATTAAGGGTTACCCGGCCCTTTTTGACAACGTACAATGCCTGGCTTGGATCACCCCTGAAAAACACCACCTCATTTGACTTATAATCCCTTTCATGCATGTGGGGAAGAAATAAAGCCATCTCCTTATGGTCCAACTCTTTGAAAAGGTCCACTTTTGCTAAGAACCTGAAAATACTCAGTTCCTGGGCAGTGTATGTTTTTTGGAAAGGGTTGATCATGAGGAGGCCAGGTATTTAAGTCTGCATGTCCTTGATGTATTTTCTGTGATTTTATATCGGTCATCAATTCTATGCCCCACGATCCAAACTATATTTCCTACAGAAGTGACCACCAAAACCCTGCTCTTCAAGTTTAATGGAATTTTTTCATCAATCATAAAATCACTGAGTTTTTTTTCGCCCTTCATTCCCAAAGGCACAAAGATGTCTCCTTCTGTCCAATTTCTGATTACCAAAGGAAAGATCAATTCATCCAAATCCAAATAAGCAACATGGGCATCCGGCTCAATATTGATTTTTTTGTCATGCACTTCCATAACAATCTTAGATCCGTTTAATTCAATTAACTTATCTGTTATTTCGATAATAATTTGCGTATTTATCTCAGGAATTTTACTGATAATTATAAATTCCCTGTCAATGTTCAGATGATGGGTTTCAGATATAAATAATTTGCCTGTTTCACCAATCGAGTCACAAACATTCTTAGCTTGGTCATAATTGAATCCATAAAGCCTAATTATCTCAAATAAAATTAATTCCCTGGCATTTGTCTCCCAATCCAATACTTTCGATTTACTGATAAAGATGTCTACTCCCTTAAATTCTACTACATCATTCTTGATACTTTCTATCCATTGAACAAATATTGAACTTACTGCATTGATCTTATCAGTTGTATTTGAAAAGGTATCGAGAATTTTTGGATTGATTTCTTTCAAGACCGGTATTACCTTATTTCTTATCAGGTTACGAGCGTATTTGTTATCAATATTTGAAATATCCGCTCTCCATTTTATTCCATTTTCATTAGCATAACTTAATATTTCATGCTTTTTGGCAAACAACAATGGCCTGATAATATTTCCTGTTTTTATAGGGATACCTTTTAATCCTGTGATTCCGGTCCCTTTTGTTAGATTGAATAAAACCGTTTCCAAAGAATCATCCAAGTTGTGGGCAGTTGCAACAAGGCTATATCCCCCTTTCTGACGTAGTTCCTCGAACCAGGCATATCTAAGTTCACGTGCTGCCATTTGAATTGAAACAATATTTTCCCTGGAATATATTTCAGTCTCAAACTTCTTTGAATAACATTCAACACCCAACCTTTGAGCCTCATTTGTTACAAATAATTCATCATCGCTGGAATCTTTATCGCGTAATTGAAAATTACAATGAGCAATCCCAATATGTAAATTCGATTTTTTAATTAAATGCAGCATTACCATTGAATCAACCCCTCCGCTAACTGCCAGGAGTAATTTATCTTCTTGGCTGAAAAGTGAATGCCTTTTAAAGAAATTTTCGAATGATTTATAAAAACCCATTACTAAATAGGCATTAGATTTGTGTATTCAAATCAGTGATAGGTAAATATATAGTAAGAAACTAACAAAAATACCAATTTGATTAGCTTTGCTAAAATTATCAAGGAGTTGAGATTAATTGCATTCATATTATATATAGTAATTGGCTTTGTAAGTCACATGGCCTATTCACAAACAAAGGTTCATCTGGACAGTGCAGATCTAGCTGCACAAAGTACAAAACCTGATGGCACTAAATTTGTTGTGATTTCCGGTAATGTAAAATTTACCCAAGACAATACCTGGATCTATTGCGATACAGCTTTTCTTTATAGTGCAACCAACTCACTGGAAGCCCAGGGCCATGTAAAAATCATAGATAATGATTCTATAACCATTACAGCAAACAGGCTATTATATGATGGCAATACAAGATATGCCAAACTTCGTGGCAATGTGGTTTTTATCAAGAAAGATGTGATGACATTATATACTGATTTTTTAGATTATGACCGTCAGGGAGAAAAAGCTTATTACTTTAATAATGGTAAAATAGTTGACAGTACCAATGTATTGTCAAGCGTTAAAGGATATTTTGAGGTAAGGACCGATTTTGCTTCCTTCAAAACGAATGTTAAGGGAGAAAATGAAGATTATACACTAACATCTGATACTTTAAGGTATAATACATCTACAAAAATCATATATTTTCTCTCTCCAACCGAGATCATAGATAGTGAAGGGAACGTTTTCAATTCCAATCGTGGCACCTACAATACAACCCGTGATTACTCCAGTTTCGATGTAAATAAGCTAGAAAGTTCCTCTTATATATTAACTGCAGATAAGCTGAAAAGTGATGATAAAAACAAATACCATAGGGCTGATAACAATGTGGTCTTGATCGCCAAAGATGATGATGTTATTATTACCGGGGAGTCTGGTGAGTATTTTGAAAAAGAAGGTATAACTAAAATATATGATTATGCACTTTTGAAAGTTTTCGGTGAAGATCAGGATACCTTATACATTACAGCAGATACATTGGTTGCTATCGATCACGAATTGGACGCAAATAAAAGGTTACTTGCATATAATAATGTTATAATTTATCAAAATCAATTGCAGGGAAGAGCAGATTCCATAGCCTATTTCCAGAAAGATTCCACCATGTACTTCTATGGCAGCCCCATCCTCTGGAATGAAGGCAATCAGATCACCGCTGATTCTATACATACTGTATTTTCAAAGAAGAAAATAGATAAAATGTACCTTACACTAAACTCATTTATTGTTTCCCAGGATACTTTGAAAAATTTTAACCAGGTGAAAGGAAGAAATATGATGGCACAGTTCAAGGATAATAAAATCAAAAATATTAATGTTGACGGAAATGGTGAAAGTATCTTCTTTGCCCTGGATGATAAGGATTCCACAGTGATTGGCATGAATAAATCCTTAAGCAGCAATCTTGTCATTGACTTTGAAAATAACAAAGTAAAAGTGATCCATTTATATACTAATCCCGATGCCTCATTTATACCACCGCATGAACTAAAAAAACCAGATAAAACACTCAAGGGATTTATTTGGAGAGAGGAAGAAAAACCTTCCAAATCTGAAGTTATTCCAATACCAAAAATACGGTTGAAAGCCAGAATAAGAGAAAAAGATGAAAATTAGACCAAAAACACGATTACTAATTACCCCAAATCTGTATTAAAGGAAAAGTATTAGTGTTAATCACTAATAGGCAATAGATGAGACAGTTAGCGATTTGCACACAATATGGGTTACAATTATTTAACTCGGAAAGTTTAAAATTATTGCTTAAATAATCGAATAAACCCTATATTTACTTTAGAAAAAGTACATTTTAAAGAATGTTATGAGGTTGGTTTTTTCCATAGTTGTATTATTATTTGGGTTTAGTACAATAGCCCAAAGCATTGAAATTTTGGATATAAATCAAAATCACCATGGTAAGATCGGATCAAAAATAGAAGTTCCTGTTAAAATTAGAAATAATTCCGATCGTGTAATCCATCTCATGGTTCAAAGAGTAACCTCTCAAATTGGCTCCACTCAATCAACCTTTTTCTGCTGGGGCGAGGAATGTTTTGATCAGGATACCCATATACTTCCCACCTCCAAGAAATTGGCCCCTGGTGAAGAATCATCAGCATTCCTAGCCGTTTTAGAGGCAGGAATAACAGAGCAATTCAGTACAGTTACCTATATATTTTATGACCGGGACAATCCCTCCAATGCAGTAACCTACGAATTGAATTATAATATTGAAGAAAGAGAATTAAAAGGCCTGCTCTACGAATCCGAAGATATTACTTTAAGTGATGCCTACCCTAATCCAGTATCAGACAAAGCCATTATTCAATATCGCTTTTTTGATGAAACAAAGGATGCAAAAATACTGATACACAATGTTTTAGGAAGTATTGTAGGCGAATACAAACTTTTACCCGTTGAAAACCAGCTTAAAATTTCAACCCTGGAGCTAAACCCTGGAGTTTATTTTTATACCTTGTACCTAGACAATAAGGGGTTGGTCACTAAAAAACTCATTGTTAAAAAAGAGTAATGAACAATAATCCCGCTATCGCTTAGTTTATACCATATTAATTGGATTTTCCGGGTATTTCTTTAATTGTTTATTAATTAACATAGCAGTATATTTGCAGCCTTATGTGGAGGAACGCGAACAGGCATTTCACAGGTGCAGTAATTTCCATTCTTATTTTCTCATGTTCTGATTTTAGAAAGGCTCAAAAGAGCCCAGACTGGAGGATTAAGTATGAAATTGCATTAAAATATTATGAGAAAAAAGACTTCTACAGGGCAACGGTTTTGTTTGAAGAAATTTTACCCATAGTAAGGGGATTGCCCGAGGGGGAGCAAATTCAATATTACTATGCCTATAGCCACTATTATCAATCGTTATATTTATTGAGCTCTCATTATTTCAAGTCCTTCTACGAAACCTACAGTAGAAGTTCATTGGCCGAAGAAGCCCAATACATGTATGCTTATTCACTATATATGGATGCTCCAATTTATAACCTGGATCAAACCAGTTCAAGGGAAGCAATTCAAGCAATGCAATTATTTATTAACCAGCATCCTGAAAGTAAGTATTTAAACGATGGCACCGCAGTAATTTCTGAGCTTCAGGAAAAGTTGGAAAAAAAAGCCTATGAAAGAGCCAAACAATATAATAAAATTGGGGTATATAAATCAGCCTTGGTTGCATTTGATAATTTCAGGCTTGATTTCCCAAGTTCTGTTTATAATGAAGAGCTTGGTTTTATGAAAATTCAAACTCAATACAATCTTGCCAAATTAAGTATCCCCAACTTGCAGGAAGATAGATTTAGGGAGACTATCAAATATTATCATGAAT
>CBDVAV010000086.1:0-10649 GCA_965372055.1 uncultured bacterium
AGCACTTATTTACAAATAAGTGCTATCATGTGAAGAATGATATAATTTTTCAAATTATCAGGTTGATCATTCAATAAAATAGGTGTTTTATGATAATTTGATATAATCTTTTTAGAGACAATATTAATGCCAAAGATTAAGGCAATAGATATAAGAGCTTATAATAGTTTTTATGAATTATATTTGAATCTACTCAAATCCTAACTGTCAAATTTCACCGTGAAGAGAAGCAAAAAACAATATGAACCCATTATTCCCAAAACAAAGGAGTGGCCAGTTGTGCTTCTAAGCCGAAATAGAAAACAATTTATCAAGGAAGTTTCAGAGGAAAGTATCCTACGGATCAAACAAGGAAGGAATAACAAAAGTAGTTTACTGGAAGAAATAGAGGAAACTTTGTACCGTGAGAAATTACGCATAAAAAGAAATCCATGGAGAGTAGACCCGGCAGATGAAAAAGAATTCTGGAACGGAATACAAATTAGATTATCAAGGATCAACAATTCCAATGGTGAAACTGAAAACCTAAAGGAAGAAATATTAAAAGACATCGTTAGCCGCTACACTAACGAAATCACTGGTAAATTCAAACGTTCATCATATCGGTTTGCCCGATCTATCGTTACATTTGGATTCAGACGTTTACTCAATGCTTCGCGATTAAAAAGACTTAGTGCCTTGTGGAGTGGCAACCTGAAACTCAGGGATAAAATACATATAGTAGGGGAAGTGGAACAATTACGCTCTTTGGCCAGGATTGGTACAATTGTGATGGTCCCTACCCATTTTAGCAATCTAGACTCTATTCTTATCGCATGGGTTATCAGCGAATTGGGATTGCCCCCGTTCATTTATGGAGCCGGCCTTAACCTGTTCAACATCAGTATATTTGCCTATTTTATGAACAGCCTCGGGGCCTATAAAGTTGACCGCAGAAAGAAAAATTTTCTATATCTTGAAACCCTTAAAACCTACTCTAATTTAGCCATTCAAAAAGGTTGTCACAGCTTGTTCTTCCCAGGTGGTACGAGATCCAGATCGGGAAGGATCGAAAAAATATTGAAACTTGGACTGCTTGGTACCGCCATGGAAGCACAAAGAAGTTGTTATGAAAAAGATTCAACGGAAAATGCTCAAAAGATTTTTATAGTTCCCGTAGTACTTAATTACAATTTCGTGCTGGAAGCACCAATATTAATTAATGATTATCTCAGGTTGGCCGGTCAGGAAAGGTATTACACGGAGCGGGATAAATTTTCCACATCCTATAATATCATTAAATTCCTTATCAAATTTTTTACCAAGGGCTCCGATATATCAGTTTCAATTGGGAAAGGAATGGATCTTTTAGGCAACTTTGTTGATAATGATGGAAACAGCCTTGATAAGCATGGAAATATCATCAAGGAAAGGGACTACTTCATTACAGGAGGAAAAGTTACAGCAAACCCTCAAAGGGAATCAGAATATACCAGAATGCTCAGCAAAGCAATAATAACTGAATATCATAGAATCAACATGGTTTTTGCGAGCCACATTGTAGCTTTTGTCGCTTTTGAAATATTTAGAAAAAAGTATCCTCAATTTGATTTGTTTAATTTTTTGAGACTACCCGAAGAAGACCTTTCAATTGATTATGAAGAATTTAAAAACACCTTTAATAGAATAAAAACTGCAATTTTTGAGCTTCATGAGAAAGGTCAGATCGACATTGCACCACATCTTAAAGATCCCCTTGATGAGGTTATAAAACACGGGCTCGACAATGTTGGGATGTACCATGCCAAACGACCTGTATTAAGAAATAAGAAAGGGGAAATAGTAACTCATTATCTTAATAAGTTATACTATTATCATAATAGACTAGAGGGTTATGACCTTGAAAAAGAAATCTAAAAAACCCATAGGTGTCATTGGTGCCGGAAGCTTTGGTACCGCTGTTGCCAATCTATTAAGTGAAAACAACCCGGTAATTCTTTATGCCCGAAATCCGGAACTGGTGGGTATAATGAAATCTAAAAGGAAAAGCCTGAAATTTGCGATTAATCCAAACATAGAGCCCACCAATGACCTGGAATACGTAGCCAATTCCTGTGATGTTATTTTCCCGGTAGTTTCATCAGTTGGGTTCAAGGACCTCATGATAAATCTTGCCCCTTTTCTCCACCCCTACCACATCCTGATCCATGGCACCAAAGGCCTTTATTTCAATCAGGATCCCGACAAAAAAAACAAAAAGTTTGATCCAGGGGATATTATGACAATGAGCCAGGTTATCACCAACGAGAGCGTAATAGTGAGAGTAGGTTGCCTGGCAGGCCCAAATCTTGCCACTGAACTGGTAGAAAAACAACCGGCAGCTACAGTATTGGCAAGCCATTTCGAAGAAGTGATCCAGGTTGGCAAAAAGTTATTAAGAAATGAAAGGTTCAGGGTTTATGGCAATGATGATTTAATCGGTATTGAACTGGCAGGGGTATTGAAGAATATAATTGCCATTGCTTCTGGTACCTTAAGTGGTCTTGGTTTAGGGGAAAACGCCAGGGCTTTATTGGTCAGCCGTGGATTGGTAGAGATGATATACCTTGGAAAGGCCCTTGGCGGAAATGTGCAAGCCTTCATAGGTTTAGCAGGCATTGGGGACTTGGTTGCCACTTGCTCCAGTAAATTGAGCAGGAATTATACTGTTGGGTTCAGGTTGGCAAAAGGTGAATCGCTTGACCAAATTAATGCAACCATGGAAGAAGTAGCCGAGGGAATCAATACAGTTAAGATTATCAAAAAACTAACCGATCATTTTAAAGTACAGGCCCCTATTACTTCAACTGTCTACCAAATCTTATTTGAAAATTTAAAGCCGGAAACCGGATTGAGGTACCTGATGAAATATCCCCTTGATATTGATATTGACTTTCTTTAGGATTTTTCCTCCAGTGCTTTTAACCGTTGCATTAACGGGGGGTGTGAGTAATGAAAAAAGACATACCATGGGTGCGGATAGAGGTTGCTTAGATTGTCAACTGATAACTTTTTTAGAGCTGTTGCCAGTGATGATCCTTCAAAAGTATTTGCAGCAAATGCATCAGCTTCATATTCATTTCTCCTGCTAAAAATGTTCATAAAAATCCCAATAATTTTTGATACTGGTGAATACAGTATGGCAAAGGCAATCAGGTTCAAATGAATGGCCAAATGGTCAGCACCCAATGCTTTGGATAAATCCAAATTAAATATCATTAACGACATTATAAAAAGCGTAAGGCCAACCTGTAGCACTGATAATATAAAGCCAATTGTTATATGCTTCTTTTTATAATGACCGATTTCATGTGCCAAAATGGCAACTAGTTCATTAACAGTATGATTGTCTATTAGGGTATCATATAATACTACTTTCTTCTTTTTCCCAATTCCTGAAAAAAAAGCATTGGCCTTTTTCGATCGTTTTGATCCATCAATAACAAATACTTTGGTGAGGGGAAATTTCACTTTTTTACTGTACACCTTGATCATGTCCATCAACTCCCCTTCTTGCAATGGGGTTAGTTTGTTGAATAATGGAACAATTAAACTGGTATAAAACATATTGATAAATAAAATGAAAGCAGAAATAGCGATCCAAAACACTAGCCAGAAACCAGGCCCAAGTACTTGAATCAAGTATAAAAGCAAAGCGAAGATTCCACCACCGATAATTATGGTCAATAGATAACCTTTTACCTTATCCACCAAAAATAATTTAGGTGTAGTTTTATTAAATCCAAATCGCTCTTCTATAACGAAAGTACTGTACCAGGAAAATGGAGTACCTAGGATATCTGAAGCTAAAAAAAGAATTCCAAAAAAAGCTAAAGCCAGCAAAATCGGGCTATTAAAATATGGGGTGATCATTTGATCCAACCAGCCGAACAAACCAAAATAAATCAGTATAAATGCTATTGCAAAACTCAATGCCGAGGTCAGGTATGAAAACCGTGTTTGCACTTTTAAATATTCCTGCGATTTTGCATACTTCTCTTTATCATAATATTCCTTCATAGAGTCAGGAACATGGGTTTTATTCGATTTCATGTTGAAATAACTCAGTAATTGTTCCAATAAATAATCTGCAGAAATAATAACCAGGATCGTAATCAGTATTTGATTTGAAGTCATGTTTAAATAGTTCTGTAAGTTAAGTTACCTGGGGCAAGGAATAAGTCTTACGTTTTTAGGTGGTTTACGTGGATCACCAGTGAACCACGCATAGGAAATGGAAAACTCATGTGCCCCACCTGCAGCAGTGCCCAATTCAGAAATTGTAAAATCGTAACTGTAGCCAATATTTAGATAATCACGCCTCCCTAGTTTGTCCGCATCTCCCTTTTTTGTAAATCCAATAAGAAATACGAGAGCTTCATTGTTAGTAAAATTATCAAAATTCTTAAATGGAACGCCTCGGTACCACAATCCAAATAAAATAGGTTCATAAGTAAAATAAAGGCCAATGTCCAGTTGATCAAATTGACCTTGGGTTTTATATTGTATGGTCGGGGCAATGCTTCTTTCTTGTGGCCTGGCATAAAGACCCTCCCCCATTACACCTGATTTCATAAAGAATTTGTATCCCACGTGAAATGACATTTTGGTCGGTAAAGGAGAATCTTCACCTATCAGTGATTGATTTGGTTTATTTATATGATGTACTGCAATCCCTAACCAAGCACTATTCGAATAGAGCAATCCTCCAAAAGCAAGATCAAAAAAACTTTTTTTTGCCCCAGTATCAAAAACTTCTGCAGTTGGTTGATTAATAAACCCATTATTGTCAAACTGGTCCCCGAAAGTCAGGTTACCAAAATTCACGTCCCTAAGAACATAAGCAACCTGAGTGCCGGCACGGACTGTAAATGTTTCAGAAATAGGTAGCTGATATGAATATTGCAAGCCAATACTGGTAGATCTTAGACCAGCCAATCCTTCTTTATCAGAAGTTATCAAAAACCCAACTCCACTATTTTTATCATCTATGAAATGGTCTATATAAGCTGATGTAGTTACAAAATTGGCATCAATCGCAGGCCACTGAGTCCTGAAATTTGCCCCAACCCTTGTAAGTTGTGTGGAGCCAGCAAAAGCAGGATTTAAATACAGGGGAGCCGAATAAAACTGGGAATACTGTGGATCCTGTGAAAAAGCTGGCATGCGAAGAAAGGTAAAAAACAATAAAAAAAGAATAAATGCTTTTCCCATTAGCAGTATACAGTTATTTCGGCTGAATTTTTGCTTAAATTTCAAAAGTAGAGAATTAATCTATAATTATGCAATAATATTTGAATTCAGGAGTATTAACGACGAAATACATTTTATTGTATTAATTTCGTTAACAGGAAAAAAATATATTTCAAAACGAATCTGCGCATGAACCCAAATATTTTCTAACCAAAACCAAAAAAAATGCCAGATATTTTAAAGAGGCTACTATATCCCACGATTTTACTTTTAATTACTTATGTAGGTTATGCACAACCTTCAGGACTTTCCCCTAACCGATGGTATTTTGGTAACTCGGCCAATGGAATTGTTTTCAACAAATCCGATAATGTCGCAAATATTGTATCCAATCAATTTGTTCCATTTGGCCAGGGGGGAGCTGCGGTAGCTTCTGATCCGGTTTCAGGCGATCTTCTTTTTTATACTGATGGATCTTCCGTGTTTGATGCTTCGCACAGTGTTATGATCAATGGTTCGGGTTTAACTGCTAATATTTCGGGCAATCAAAATGTTGCCGTATGTAGTGTTCCGGGTGAAATTGACCGGTATTATATTTTTACAAACTCCGCAAACTATAATACTGCTGGTAGTATAAGATATACTGTAGTTGACATGACAAGATTTGGTAATGCCATTTTTCCCAACCCCGCCCTGGGGGAAGTGGACAATGCCAATAAAGACCAGGCTACAGGCCTGGGCAATACTTCAGAAGCCATGATTATTATTGCTAAATCAGACCGCTCTGGCTTTTGGCTTATTTCCAAACAAAATGGAAATAATGATCTTTATGAAGTACTGGATATTGGAAGTGGTACTGGAAATATAAACATGGCAGGTACATTTATTCTTGGAGACCCAATTATTGCATCTAATTTTTCTTATCATAATTCTTCGGGAAGGCTTGCTGTTGCCCCCCAAAATGAAAACCGAAATATCCAAATACTTGATTTCGACGATGTTGGTGGAGGCCTAAGTTTTAATTCTGATGTTCTAAATAGTGGGTTTAACAATCTTTCAGGACAGGTAATTTATGATACAGAATGGTCCATAAATGGAAATTATCTCTACATATCTGCCTATGGAGGTGGAGGATTTACCGGTGATCTATTTCAATATGACGTTACTACTCCAGGCTCAACATTATTATCAATTTTGCCTGCATCCATCTCAAACAGCTATGGATTACAAATGGGCTCTGATAGTCTTCTTTATCACCTTTATCAAAGCGGTCCGAATATTTTGTTAGGGAGGATTGACTCTCCAGACAGTGTGGCAGCATTGACCAACTACCAGCTTATACCTTTGGGAAACAACGATTTTAATGGACAGCAATTTCCCACTACATTACCACCACAAGATGCAATGTTGTCAGTGAACTTTACATTTTCTGGTACATGTGCCAATGTACCAACTGAATTTTTTCCAGAGATAACACCGATTCCCGATGGGGTTTTCTGGGATTTTGGGGATGGTTCTACATCAACAGATTATAGCCCGATACATACTTATGATGGACAGGCAACACCTTATAGTGCAATATTAAGGGCAACCCTTAACGGGCAAATTGCCACTTCATTACAAACTGTAAACATCACTGCTTTTGACCTGCAGATTACATTGGTTCAGGACACGGTAGCTTGCCGAGATGAATTTCCTCCTCCCAGAGGTACAGCCATGCCAGGCAGTGAATTCTCAGTAACCGCACAGTTTCAGGGAACACAAGTGCCGGCCTCGACTGATATAGTTTGGTCAAATGGCGACATTGGGGAAACGCTTACCCCAGACTCAGCGGGATACTACTACTTAGTGGCTACCGTGGGTACTTGTACAATGTCGGCGGGCGTCAATGTCCAAGAGTATGGACTAATTGACCAACGAGCCAACGTTTGGTATTTCGGTCAAAATGCTGGCATTGATTTCAATCCTTTGCCTGATAATCCAGCGGTAGCCTTGGATGATAGTCAAATGATTGCCAATGAAGGGTGCACCGCGATCAGTGACAGGAATGGAGAGATATTGTTCTATACCGATGGATCAAGTGTTTATGATCAAAATCATACTGAAATTGCCACCAATATTGGAGGTTCTCCAGATGCAACACAATCGGTTATGGTTGTGCCTTTCCCAAATGACGAAACACTCTTTTACATCTTTACCAACCAAGCTGTGCATGGTTCCAACACCTATCAACTCATGTTCTCGGTGTTTGACCTGAAACAAAATAATGGTACGGGAGCCGTCATTAAAGACAGTGTGTTATTATATGCAAAAAGCACAGAACGGCTTATATCAAATGGTAATTGGATTATTATGCACGAATATGGCAATAATACCTTCCGTGCCTATCCAATATCCACCAACGGAATTGGCTCACCTGTATTATCAAGTATTGGAGCTGTACATGAAACCTCAATTGAAAGGAATGGACATGGATATATGGAACTTAGCAGTGATGGGACAAGGCTGGCTTTGGCACTTTCAAATGATGACAACAACAATTATATAGAATTATTCAATTTTGCAGATTCTTCCGGGACAGTTTCCAATTATGTTCAGATTGACTTGGGGGCTGATGGTGCCACAGGGCAGGTATACGGACTTGAATTTTCTGGTGGCGGCAATAAAATATTGGCTACCGTCAAAAGTTCCGGGCAATCCCAAATATTTGAATACAGGTCTGATACCTTATCAAAAGTTAAACTAATTGCCGGATCACCCATCACGGCTGACTTCGAACTTGGGGCTATGCAAACAGGCCCCGATGGTCAAACCTATATTGCAATCAACGGGTCGGCAACTTTGGGGACCATCCTTATAGTGGATGACACCAGTACCTTATCTGGACCTGTCCAACCTAATGGTTTTAATCTGGCAGCCAGTACGGAATCACGTTTGGGCCTGCCTAATTTTGTACAAAATCAGGCAACAGCAGGTCAAATAGCTACTATGTCAATAGTGCAGCCTGTTTGCATAAATAATCCTGTAAGTTTATCAAGTACACCTACCTCCATTATTGATGAATTCCAATGGACTATTATTGATGCTTCTAATAACTTTTGGTTTGGTTCCACCGATCAAATAGATACCTGGACCCCATCAGTGGCAGGATTTTATGATGTGACATTAAATATTACCAATCGATGTTCATTGGATACTCTTTTAACACAACAAATAGAGGTTATCGATGTTCCCCCTGCCCCTGAATTTAATGCTGTGGAAATTTTATGTCAGGGCGGCCTTGACCTCATCGCCAGATCAGTTATAGATCCCAATGAAACATATTTTTGGTCAACAGGTGAAACCACGAGAATGATCACGGTAATTACACCGGGAAATTATTCAGTCACTATCACAAATCAAGGCGGATGTACATCAAGTGCCACGGCATTTGTAAATGATGCCCCTTTGAATTTCGATCTTGGGCCGGATTTAACCGCTTGTGAAGATGATATACTGGCTGATTTTGATGTAGGAATACAAGGTGCTGGAATTAGCTATACTTGGACAATAAATGGAGCCAATCCCTCATCAAACCAAACCAGGAGTATTGATACCTCAGTGCCAGGTTTATATCAATATATAGTAATAGTTAATGATTCGCCGCCATTTGATCAATGTCCTGAGACTGATACAGTAAACGTAACAGTGATAGCCAAACCAAGTGTAACAGCTATAGCCACTGATTCACCCGGATGTGGTCAAAATAATGGACAAATTGATATCGATATTATTTCTACAGGATCATATACTTACGAGCTTATTGGTCCATTGTCGACCATAGTACGAAATTTGGCGGGACCTATCACAGTTCCATCAATCATCGGCCTACCAATCGGAACTTATTCAGTAATAGTAACTGACGAAGTTTCAAGTTGTGATTCTACCTTTGTGCTGACTATCAGTGACGTAGCCGCTACTTTTAACATCCTTTCAGCAACTTCAGTCCCCGGGTGCACGATAGTTCCTGTTGATATTCAATTGGATATTGCCCCAGCTTTACCCTTGAATTACACCCTCACAGAAGTAAATACAGGAGTCGTAACCGGCCCAACTGTGCAAAATGCATTAGGATCACCTCCATTAGGATTCCAAACTACAGCCATCCCCCCAGGAAGCTATACTATTTTGATTCAAGATGCTTTAAATTGTCAGATTGTATCAGTGCCATTCGCTGTGACGGAATCGGCCAAGGCCCCGGCCTCATTAGTCTTTGACAATTGTGCGGCCCCTAATCCAACCATTACAGGTTCATCTACTATCCCTAACCCATCTTATTTTTGGGCTGGCCCGGGTATATTAACTGGTCAGAACACCAACCAGATTGGAATTGACCTTACCTCAGGTAGTTATTCTTTAACCGTGGGTGATATTGATGGCAATTTTTGTGATTCTACAACCACCATAACTGTTACCCCTGCACAATTGCAAAGTATTGTCATCCAGGAACAGGGAAATGATTGTGATGGTATAAAAACTTTGACTGCAAATGTTACTCCAGCAGGAAATTATGGTTTTCTCTGGTTGCTCAATGGTGCTGGATTTGCACAAGGGCAAACCGTGGTGGCCACTCAAACAGGTGATTATAGTATAACAGTTACGAACTTGGCCACTACCTGTTCTGTAACTTCAACGCCAATTAATATAATAGTAAACCAGCCGGTTGAAGTGAACATTATGTCGCAACCTCCTTGTGATACTGGAAATCCTTTTACCATATCATCAGACCTTGGGACGACATCACCAGCTTTAACAATATCTTACAGATGGTTCAGAAATGGGCAAGAGATAAACGGACAAACTCAAAGTACCCTGGCTACGACACAGGGAGGCTCCTATATGGTCGAAGCCGCTAGCACTGAAGGCTGTACAGCTACTGCTACACTGGATATATCTGTGCTGCCTTTTGATGCAAGTGAATTGCCACTTCAAGTAATTATTTGCCCTCCTGATCCTGATCTTTCCAGTATAGATTTGGATCCAGGAAGCAACTTTGTGAATTATATTTGGACCAATCAAGGGGGAACAGTTATTTCTACAGACCCGGTTTTTACGGCCACTGCGGCAGGAATATTTTCAGTTGAACTCACCAATGCATTTGGTTGCATGGATCGTGATACAGTGAGAGTATTGGAAGATTGCGTACCTAAGGTATTTGGCCCTAATGCCTTCAAACCTAATGGGTTAAATAAGGAATTCTTGCTTCATACTGAATTCTTGACCGATTTTGAAATCTTTATCTATAGTCGTTGGGGAGAACTGGTATTTCATTCAAATGAGGAAGAATTCAAATGGGACGGCACTCTAAACGGAGAGCTTCTTCCAGCAGGAACTTACGCTTGGATTGTAAAATTCAAAAGCGAATTTAATCCTGACAGCGAGGTGATGGAGCAATTTGG
>CBDVAV010000087.1:0-10556 GCA_965372055.1 uncultured bacterium
AAATTCGATCTCCCCAGTTTCAATCAATATGTAGTTATTCTCCGCATTAAAATCCTCATTAACCCTAACTATTTCAATTGCACTCCTATTCAATGCAGCACCAGGTGGTATACTTAAAGCATCGGCTTCATAAAAAGACAATAAACTGTCTAAATTTCCATCTGCAAATACCATGTTATATCTATCTATTATGGTAGCGATTTCTTTTTCAATTGTTTCGAAATCTGGTTTAGTTCCAGTAATTTCTTCGGGTTCTTCACTAGTTGAAGTACATGCAATGATCAACAGGAGATTAATTGCAAAATAAAAGCTTCTCTGCATTGCTATAAGATTGATAAGGGCTTAATTTCGGAAAAAAATATCGCAATCCAATACAAAAGAATGCTATTCGGAAAAGAATATTCTAAGTTAAATTTTACATTATCCTGAAGTCGTTTCAATTCAAATTATATTTTACTGATTTTACCCATTAATCACAGTTATGGGAACACCATTAAATTCCATAACTTGAAAAATCAAACCCAACATTAAATATTGTGTCAATAATGCCAAAAGATTTCAAATCATTATTTCTAATACCAAGTATATTTCTGCTGATAATCTCAATTACAAATAGTTTTGGGAGACAAGTTCCATTAATTGGGGATAAGGCAGGAAAGGTAATTGCAGAAGAGCTTTCTGGGGAAACTGCCAAGAGAAACCTGGAATTTTTGACCCAACACCACAGAATGAGAGCCTCGAAAGGATTCAGGGAAGTTGCTGAATACATAGAAGCCAAACTGAAAAGTTATGGATTGGAGCAAGTTGAAATAATGCAGTTTGCGGCAGATGGGAAAACCATGCACGGCACACAAAAAGCCAGGCCTGCCTGGGATGCTGAATTTGCAGAACTATGGGAAATGAATCAAGATCAAGGAAACTGGACAAATACCACACGGCTTGCAAGCTACGACGCAATGCCAATAATATTAGCCCAAGACAGTGAAAACGGCGATGTAACTGCTGACCTGATAGATGTTGGCACAGGAACATCTGACACTGACTACCAAGGAAAAGATGTAATGGGGAAATTGGTACTGGTGGCTTCACAACCAGGGGCGGTTGCTTCTTTGGCGGTTGATAAGTATGGCGCTAGCGGAATAGTCAGTTATGCACAAAATCAGAGATCAGCATGGTGGAAAGAAAATGAGAACCTGGTACGATGGGGTCATCTAAGCAGTTTTACAGAAACAAAAACCTTTGCTTTTATGATCTCCCTGAAACAAGCCAGGGGTTTTCAACAAAGACTGGTTGATGGGGAGCAAATAAAATTAAATGCAGTAGTAAAAGCCGGAAAGCACGATGGGTTTTACGATATCGTAACTGCAGTTATTCCCGGTGTTGATCCAAATTTAAAAAATGAAGAGATTGCTTTTAGTTGTCACCTCGATCATCAAAAACCTGGAGCAAATGACAATGCCAGTGGAAGCGTAACAATCCTGGAAATAGCACGGACATATAGTAAGTTGATCCGTGAAGGCAAACTGCCAAAGCCCAAACGCACCATTCGTTTTATCTGGCCGCCAGAAATCGAAGGAACTACCATTTTATTGAATCGCCGCCCTGAAATGGCCTCGAATATAAAAGCCGTAATCCACATGGACATGGTGGGCGGTACACCGGAAACAAAAGCCATTTTTCATGTTTCCCGCTCGCCTAAAAGCCTGCCATCCTTTATCAATGATGTGGCTGAATATTTTGGCCAGTTTGTAAATGAACAATCCAACGCTTTTGCAGGAGGAAGTCCTGCCCCCTACCCCTTAGTATCACCCGAAGGTGGCAAAGAATCACTGCGAGCCATTCTTGGGAAATTTTCCATGGGAAGTGATCACCAGGTCTATACAGAAGGATCATTTCGAATTCCGGCAATTTACCTTCATGAATGGCCTGATCGCTATATACATACTAATTTTGATGGCCCTAACCACATCGATCCAACCAAATTAAAAAGGGCTGGATTTATTGGTGCGGCCAGTGCCTGGTACCTTGCCAACATTAGTGATTCGGATGTAAAAGACCTATGGGAATTTACACAACAACAATCATTGCGGCGTACTGCACAAATGCTGGAAAGAAGAAAGCAATTGTCCAATGAAGAAGCTGAAAACCTCACTTTCCATCATTGGAAATATGAGCGAGAAATGGTTGCCTCAATCACAAAGTTTGCCCTTGAAGCATCAATTATGAAAAATGCCGATCGCTACTTTGAGCAGATGAAAGAAATTTCTGGACCAGGCAAACCAAGAAAGTTCAACTCCAAGGATGGTACTCTCATTTACCATAGAAATTCCAATATTAAAGGTCCATTGTCTGTATTCGGGTATAATTACTTATCAGATCATTATGGTGAAGAAAATACCAGGAAAATCTCCCTATTAGGTTATAATGGCCTACATGGAAGTGGTGGTGAATATGGCTATGAAACGTTAAATTTTGTGAATGGGCAAAACTCTGTCCTTGAGATCAGAAACGCCGTTTCGGCTGAATTCGGGCCAATACCTCTGGAAATGGTAGTGGAATATCTAAAAGCTTTGGAATCAATAGGAATAGTAAATATCAAATAATAATCATCCGTAAAAAATACAATCATGAATAAACTAAACATTACCACATGCCTTATTGTCCCTCTGCTCTTTTTAACTTTTGTCCATGCGCAAAATAGCAAAAAGATCAAAAATTATCTGCCTCATATGACTTCCCCTGAAGTTAAAAATCTATTAACCAAAACGGATATGGTCATTATCCCTGTTGCTGCCCTGGAACAACATGGCAATCATCTTCCCATTGGAACAGATTTTTTGAATGCCGTGGAAAGCTCCATTCAGATAGCCCAAATTAAAGATGTTCTGGTAGCACCAATATTGATGGCAGGGCAATCACCATATCACATGGGTTTTGCCGGAACAATCACTTTATCTGCTGAAACAATAATAAAAGTTCATTTGGAAGCCGTGAAAAGCTTAATCCAACATGGATTCAAAAGATTTTTGATTTATAACACTCATGGTGGTAACAGGGCGATTTCCGCACTCATTGTTGATCAAATCAATCAGACAACACCAGGAATTGCCGTTGAGCTGGGTGCTGCCTCGCAACCATTTAGGGAATCACTTGATATTCCCAGGAGCAAAGTTTTTGACAGGCATGGTGGTGTTTCTGAAACTTCCAGGTCTTTGTACCTGATCCCAGATCTGGTACAGATGGACAAAGCGGTGACAGCTGAATTATCGCTACCTTCTTCCTTACAGAATATGTTACCAGATGTGGTTGAAGGAGACCCCACTGCCTTGAGGGTCTTTCTCGCCGAAGGGCTCAAAGCAGAAGAAACAGGCAAGGGGACCTCATCAAAGGAAATGTCAACTACCGGTGTTTGGGGTGTCAGGGACCTTAACGAATCCACCTCAGAACTAGGAAGATTAATGACTGTTAATTTCGTTAGTGCTGCTGTTAAATTTATAGATCGATGGAATGAATTGAGGCCATATAAGTAAAAGGTGGTTTGTTGTTTTCCGTCAAGCCAAAAGACAAACCTTTTTTATCAACTGGTCAGCCTACATACTCCTCGTTGCTTGTTACAAGTTTCAAGAAACATGCAACTTGTAACATTTCATTAAATATTGATCAAACCAAAGATTGAGACTAATATTTACCTACTAACAAATTATTAACTAACTTTCGATAAACCAACTGAACTCAACCATGAAAAACTTACTAATGATTGCAAGTATTATTATTTTATTTTGGTCATGCACCGCCCCGGTTTCCGAAGATGCTGATGTGGCAGAATTACCCCCCGAAGGAGAGGAGCAAATGCAAGTTGTTGAAAACTACCTCGATGCACTATTAGGCAAAGATGTGGCAGCCATGGAAAGCTTTTTGTCAGATGATTTTATGAGTTACGGGCCAGCTGTCAATGACTCCTCAGACCGAACCCAGACCATAGAAACATGGAAAAATAACTGGGACAGTTTGTATACCTCAATAGACTATGATAGAGCTCATAGGATTTTTACCAATACCGGAGAAGGAACGGCAGCTGGTGATTGGGTTTCTGATTGGGCCATAATCACGATTAACTACATGGATAGTAGAGAAAGTGTAACATTTTGGTTTAATGGAGTATTCCGGATAGCTGATGGCAAAATCAATTTAAGTAGAGCATTTTATGATACTGGTGATATTATGGCACAGCAAGGATTTGAATTCGTGCAACCCAGTGGAGGGGAGAGTGAGTAAAACGATTAACTTTTCGACTATAAAAAACAGAAAGCAAAGCCGGGATAAAATCCGGATTTTTCATTTCATATTATTTTCATTGAAATCTTGCATGATAAAATTTACATTTGGCAGTTGTCATCTTAAACCCACATACCCCCATTGATCAACTAACATAAATACTAATATTATGAATAGGATAATATTTTCCATTTTTATTTGTGTAATACTAATAAGCACCTGTTTTTCACAAAGGCGAAGATCGGCTCCCAATACTGCATCGAATTCAACAAGGTCTATTGATCCAAGTATTTTCAGAGGGCTGAAAATGCGTAATATTGGACCAGCCAAAACGGGGGGTAGAATTGTTGACATCGCAGTAGATCCCCGAAATAAAAGCATCAGGTTTGCCGCGGTTGCTTCCGGAAATGTATGGAGAACCCAAAATGCGGGTACAACCTGGAAGCCAGTTTTTGATAAGTATGGCTCCTACTCCATTGGCACGGTTGAAATTGACCCTAATAACTCAAATATAGTTTGGGTGGGAACAGGTGAAAACAATAGTCAACGTTCTGTTGGATTCGGAGATGGTGTTTATAAAAGTGTAGATGGCGGTACTTCATGGAACAATATGGGATTAAAAACATCAGAGCATATAGGTAAGATTGTGATTGATCCCAGAAATTCAGATGTGGTTTACGTGGCCAGCCAGGGAGCCCTTTGGAATCCAGGAGGGGAAAGAGGGCTTTACAAGACCACAAATGGCGGGGAATCATGGGAAAAGATTCTCCACATCAGTGAAAATACAGGAATTTCCGATATCATTTTCGACCCTCGCAATCCTGACATCCTCATAGTATCATCATATCAGAGGCGTCGTCACTTTGGGATGTTGGTAGCTGGAGGCCCTGATGGTGGGGTTTGGAAATCAACTGACGCAGGCAATTCGTGGAATAAACTTTCAGGTGGCCTTCCATCTGGAGACCTTGGTAGAATAGGGCTCGCCGTCTCACCACAAAAACCAAACGTAATTTATGCACTTATTGCCGGTACCGTGGAGACAAAAGGTTTTTATCGCTCAAGTAATTTCGGGGACGATTGGAGGAAAATGAGTGATTTCATGGTGGGTGATGCACAATATTACATGGAGCTTTTCCCTGACCCACATCAATTTGACAAAGTATACACAGTTGATGTTCATATTAGTTTTACTGAAGATGGAGGAAGCAACTTTCAAAGAATAGGATCGCAATTTAAACACGTAGACAATCACGAAATTGTTTTTGATACTGATGATCCCAATTATATGATGGTAGGATGCGATGGGGGAATTTATGAAACATGGGATAATGCGAAAACCTGGAAATTCACTGATAATATCCCAATTACACAATTCTATAGGTTAGGGATTGATAATGCTTATCCATTTTACAATGTTTACGGGGGAACCCAGGACAATGCCACCATGGGTGGCCCATCCAGAACTACTTATTGGACAGGTATACGTGATTATGATTGGTTTATAACCGTTGGTGGGGATGGATTTCAAGCACGGGTTGATCCCGATGACCCTAATATCGTCTATAGCCAATCTCAATATGCAGGAATAGTTCGATTTGATAAAAAAAGTGGGGAAAAAATTGACATTAAACCACAGCCCGGTGCTGGTGAAGAAGCCTTGAAATGGAATTGGGACTCGCCGTTGATCATCAGTCCACACAATGGCAAAAGGTTGTATCTGGCAGCAAACAAGTTGTTCAAAAGTGATGATCGTGGCAATACATGGACGCCAATCAGTGGTGACCTTACCAGGCAAATGGATAGAAATAAAATGAAAGTGATGGACAGGGTCTGGGGTGTGGATGCCATCTTTAAAAATGTTTGGACTTCCCCATTTGGAACCATAGTGGCACTAGATGAATCCCCCGTGCAAGAAGGTCTTATTTATGCTGGTACAGATGATGGTTTAATCCAGGTTTCCGAAAACGGTGGCCAATCCTGGAGGAAAATCGATAATTTTCCAGGTATTCCACAATATGCTTATGTAAGCGATGTTCATGCATCAAAACATGATGCAAACACTGTATTTGCCGTGTTTAACAATCATAAGTATGGGGATTACAAGCCCTACTTATTAAAAAGCAATGACAAAGGGATATCCTGGCAAAATATTAATGGTAACCTCCCCGATCGGGATATCACCTGGACATTGGTACAAGACCATGAGAATCCCAATCTTCTTTTTGTAGGTACAGAATACGGCCTTTTCTTTACTTTGGATGGCGGTAATCAATGGATCAAATTAAAAAATGGAATACCTACCATAGCTATCCGGGACCTGGAAATTCAAAAAAGGGAAAACGATTTGGTTGCTGCTTCTTTTGGAAGAGGTTTTTATATCCTGGACAACTACTCACCACTAAGGAACATTAATGAAAATGAGTTGGCTAAAGAAGCACTCTTATTCCCCGTGAAAAACCCCCTACTCTATTTGCAAACCAATTTGGATGGCAGGTCATATGGCCATAGCTTTTTCACTTCTCCAAACCCAGAATACGGAGCAGTATTTACTTACTACCTGAAGAATTCATCACAAACATTAAAACAAAAGCGGCAAAAAGATGAAAAGGATAAAGTAAGCAAAGGGCAACCTGTTTATTATCCAGATTGGGGTGATTTGGTGGCAGAACAAAGGGAAGAAAGGCCGAGGGTGGTATTTACAATTACTGATACAAATGGAAATCTAGTTCGGCGAATTACTGGGCCGGCTTCAAAAGGAATTAATAGGGCGGCTTGGAATTTGCGCTTTTCAGGAGCCAACCCTGCCAGATCAAGTGGAAATCCTTCTGGATCGTTGGTAGCCCCTGGAAAATACCAGGTAAGTATGGCCCGGGTGGTCAATGGAGTGTGGGAGGATTTGGACTTAAGTCAAAGTTTTGAAGTGATCCAACTTGATAACCGAACCTTACCTGCCTCCGATCCTAAAGAACTGGAATCTTTTCAAAAAAATGTAAACAATTTGAGGAAGGCTATATTTAGTGCCAATGAGATCATAGATGAAACAGTGGATGAGATGAAAACCATAAAACAAGCAGTTACCAATAATCATCAGGATGGAAAATCATTGTATGAACAAGCAAGTACCATACAAAACAAACTGCAAGATCTGGGTATTAGCTTGAATGGCAATAGATTGATGGTTAGAAAAATGGAATTAATACCACCATCACCCAATAGTAGAGCAAGTAGAATAGCCAGGAATTTTTACAGTTCGACCTCATCCCCTACCAATACACAAGTGAAAAGTTATAAAATAGCAGTTTCGGAATTTAAAAAACTGGTCGCTGAAATCAATGGAATAATAGACAAAGAGGTAAAGCCCCTTGAAAATTTGCTCGATCAGGCAGAAATTCCTTATACCCCTAATCGGCGGAAAATCATTTGGAGTGAAAATTAAAACTAACCCTATAAAGTACCAATTATGACATTAAAGAGAAGAGACTTTGTTAAACTATCGGGAGGGCTTGGAGCTATCTCGCTAGCCGGAATCGCTGGCTGTTCTACTGCAGAAAGTGATGTTTCAAATACAAAAGCCGAAGGAAAATTCAGTCATTTGAAGCCAATGATGGAGGGTATTGAACCCATAACAGTTGATGAACGCCTTGCCAGGATTGAAAAGGCCAAGCAACTAATGGATGAAAATGGCCTGGATGGGATATATCTTGAGTCGGGCTCCAGTCTTTTTTATTACCTGGGCGTGCGTTGGGGCCGGAGCGAGCGAATGTTAGCAGCAGTAATTCCACGTGAAGGTGAAGTCACCTATATCTGTCCTGCATTCGAGGAAGAAAGGTTACGTGAATTAATAATCATTGGAGATGAAGTAAGGGCATGGGAAGAACATGAAAGCCCATATGCAGTGGTAGCAGGAATCTTCAAAGATAGGAATATAACCAGCAAAGTAGGGATAGAAGAGCGGACAAGGTTCTTTCTATTTGATGGCATTCGAAAGGAAGCACCCGGACTTGAGTTTGTCATTGCCGATCCAGTAACCAAAGGCTGTAGGGTATACAAGTCCGCCACTGAAATTGCCCTGATGCAAAGAGCCATGGATATAACCATCGAAGCATTCAAAGCCACTTTGAAACTGCTCGAAGAGGGAATGTCCCAGGGAGAGTTTCGCAGTAATTGCTCACAGGCATTCCGTGCTTTGGGGGTAAGTGGTGGATGTTCGGTACAATATGGGATTTACACTGCACTGCCTCATGGAAGCAGTACTCCTCAAAAAGTAAAAGAAGGGGATGTGGTTTTGATGGATGGAGGTTGTGGTGTTGATGGATATCGGTCAGATATATCAAGAACTGTAGTACTGGGTAACGCAACTGATCGACAGCGTGAAGTTTGGGACATAGAAATGGAAGCCCAACAAAAAGCATTTGAGGCAGCACAACTTGGTGCACC
This sequence comes from uncultured bacterium, assembly GCA_965372055.1. Taxonomy (GTDB): domain Bacteria; phylum Bacteroidota; class Bacteroidia; order Cytophagales; family Cyclobacteriaceae; genus CBDVAV01. The sequence continues at coordinate 8,713 of CBDVAV010000087.1, forward strand.
CTGTGAAGAAGTTGATATAGCTGCACGTGACTATCTAACTTCAAAAGGCTTTGGCCCCGATTATAAATACCTCCTTCACCGCACAGGTCATGGGATCGGGCTTGATGGTCATGAATGGGTAAATTTTGTGAAGGGCAACAAGCTCCCTTTAGCCCCCGGTATGTGCTTTAGTAATGAACCAATGGTCGCCATCAAAGGGGAATTTGGGATTAGGTTGGAAGATTGTCTGTACATGACCGATCAGGGACCAAAATTCTTTACACAAACCAGTACTGCCATTGATCAACCATTTGGTTAATTCATTATGGGAAAAGTAAAAACTGTTCTGATTGGATTGGGAACTGTCAATATTGGGTTTCTCAAAATCTTAATTAACAAAAAGAAGGAGCTGGAAGATAAACACGACATTGAGTTTGTAATTGTTGGTGTTGCCGATTCTACCGGTATTGCGGTTAATAATAGCGGTTTTAAATTCCAACAGCTTATTGATTTGAAAGCCAAAAAGGAACATGTAAACCTTCTTGAAGGATTTATTCCTAACGCACAAACAGAATCTATAACCGAACATGTTGATGCGAATTTGGTAATCGATGGTTCACCAGTAAACCTGGAAACGGGTAACCCTGGGTTGGAAGTGGTACGAAATTCCCTCAAAAAGGGATGGTCAGTGGTTTTGGCAAACAAAGCACCCTTGGTGCTTGCTTATGATGAATTGCACAACTTAGCCAAAGTAAACGATTGTCAATTGGCCTATAGTGCTACAGTCTGTGGAGGGTTACCGGTAATAAATGTATTGCAAAGGGATTTCAAATTGACAGAGATGGATGGTTTTAGAGGAATCCTTAATGCCACAACAAATTTTATTTTACAGGAATTGGAAAGAGGGGGCTCATTTGATGAAGCAGTAAAAGAAGCACAACGTTCTGGGGCTGCAGAAACTGACCCTTCCCTTGATATAGAAGGGTATGATACAGCCAATAAACTATATATTGTCATGAAGTCCTTCACTAACTACTCAGGAAAACTTGATGATATTAAAATTGAAGGCATCCAAAATATTTCAGAAAAGCAATTGGTTGAAACCAAAAAAAAAGGTTTAAAAATCAAATTACTTGGAATTGCAGAAAAGGTAGATAGCCAATGGGAATTAAGGGTTGAGCCAACAGAATTGGATGAAAACTCATTTCTTGGAAGCTGCGATGGATGGGAAATGGGAATTGAGGTGGATACTGATCTTTTTGAAAAAACCTCTATGAAAAAACAGGAAGCTGATCCGGTTGGTACTTCGGCTGCAGTAATGAGGGATGCGATTCAATTATCAGAAAATGTTTAGATAGCATAATTTGTTTTTGCAAATTATAAATCAAAGTAATATTTTTGTGATATAATAATATATTGTTAGTCTTATTATATCTTCATCACTATTATTATAACTCTTTTGAACAATATATTCTCTGAAATCCCAGAAGAAGAATTTCAAAAATATCAGGAATCAAGGATCAGCTTCTGGAATAAAATATGGAAAAGATATCAACATAGAGTTGGACTGAGCAGTTACTATCACAAAAGGTTATTGCAGGTGTATCAACATATTGTTCCTGCGGAGTGTAGTATTTTGGAGATAGGTTGTGGTAATGGTAAGCTCTTGGGAAATCTCCACGGTTCAAGAAAAGTCGGGATCGATTTTAGTTCAGAAGCTATCAGATTCGCTACTAATAAATACCCAGAATGTGACTTCATTGAGGAAGATGCACACACTATTAAACTGGACGAAAAGTTTGACTATATCATATTATCTGATCTTGCTTGTGATTTGTGGGATGTTCAAATAACATTGGAGAATC
>CBDVAV010000088.1:0-10531 GCA_965372055.1 uncultured bacterium
AATCAACACTCCCTTCAGGGTTTGGGGTAAATGGTGATTTTCAATGGACGACATTTTGGACAGACTCTAACTATTGCAAATAAATTCACAATACCTATCCGTTTTTATAGATTACCTTCCCTGCTACCAATAAATCCACTATCTTCGATGCTTGAATTTTAACTAAACCCAAATGAAGAATATTTACACTAAAGTCCGAATCGTAATTAGTGCCACCAGCTTATTATTATTTTCAGGCCTTGCACATTCACAAAACACCAACCCATCAGATGATAAATTATTTCAGGCTTATAAATACCGCAATGTGGGGCCAACCAGGGGTGGAAGGGTGACTACAGTGGAAGGTGTTGCTTTGGTGCCAGGTACTTTCTATATGGGTAGCACTGGTGGGGGTGTATGGAAAACCGAGGACTATGGTATCACCTGGAAAAACATTTCAGATGGATATTTTAATACTCCTTCCATTGGAGCAATACGGGTTGTTACTACCAACCCCGACATCATTTATGTTGGTACTGGTTCAGATGGTATCCGGTCGAACGTAATTACCGGGAAGGGGGTATATAAATCTTCTGATGGTGGGAAGACCTGGGATCATATTGGCTTAAAAGAGGTAGGTCAAATAGGTGCCGTGGAGATACATCCCGATAAACCCGGGACAGTATTCGTGGCTGCTATAGGACAGGCATTTCAACCCAATAAAGAAAGAGGGGTTTACAGAACAAAAGATGGAGGTGAGTCTTGGGAACAGGTGCTTTATTTGTCGGATACTATAGGTGCTGCAGACCTGGAATTTGCCCCTGGAAATCCTGACATTGTTTATGCTACCATGTGGAGGGCGGAAAGAAAACCCTGGACAATTATAAGTGGCGGTTATCAAGCTGGAGGTGTCTATAAGTCAAAAGATGGAGGAAGCACCTGGAAGAAGTTAACAAAAGGATTGCCTGGAGGATTGATAGGGAAGATCGACTTGGCAGTATCACCAGCTGACCCGAACAGGTTGTACGCCCTGGTTGAAGCGCCAAAGGGTGAAGGGGGCATGTATCGGTCAAATGACCAAGGGGAAACCTTTGAGTTGGTTAGCACTCGCAAAGAGTTAATAAACAGGCCTTTTTACTATTGCAATGTCGAAACAAATCCGCAAAATGCCGATGTCGTATTTTCCAATGCCAACCGTTTTATGAAATCCACCGATGCTGGTAAAACCTGGAAAATACTAAGCACCCCTCATGGTGACAATCATGATATTTGGATCAATCCCAATGATACTTTGGAATGGATCCAGTCTAACGATGGGGGGGTAAATATCACCACAAACGGTGGTAAAACTTGGTCTACCCAGAGTAACCAGCCTACTGCCGAACTCTACCAGGTGGAAGCCGACGATCAATATCCCTACTGGTTATATGCAGGTCAACAAGATAATAGTACTATCACCGTACCGAGTTTACCTCCAAACAACGCTATAGGAGGGATAGCCAGTTATTGGTTAGCTGTTGGTGGATGTGAAACCGGCCCGGCGGTACCAAAACCCGGCAACCCTAATATTGTTTACTCCAATTGTAAGGGTCGTTTTGGAGTTTTTGACAAGCGTACAGGCCAGGAGCGCCAGTACTACGTGGGAGCAAGTAATATTTACGGCCATAACCCGAAAGATTTGAAGTTCCGCTTTCAAAGAGTTTCCCCAATTCATGTATCACCCCATAATCCCAATGTAGTCTATCATGCTTCACAGTTCCTCCACAAAACCACCAATGATGGAATAAATTGGGAAACAATATCACCTGACCTTACTGCTTTCGAGCCTGAAAAGCAGGTTATCTCAGGATCACCAATCACCAGGGATATTACTGGGGAAGAGTTTTACAGTACAATATATTCAGTGCGGGAATCATCGATAAAAGAGGGATTGATTTGGACTGGAGCAAATGATGGCCCCGTACATGTAACAAGGGATGGTGGATCGAATTGGAGTAATGTTACCCCAAAAGATCTCCCTTCCGGGGGCAGGGTCAACTGTGTTGAGCCTTCTCCACACAAGGAAGGAAAGGCATATATTGCAGTATTGAGATATCAACTCGGGGATTGGCGTCCCTATATTTATAAAACTGAAGATTACGGGAAACAATGGACTTTGTTGACCAACGGAAACAATGGAATTCCTGCCGATTATCCTACCCGGGTTGTACGCGAAGATCCAGGACAGGAGGGAGTGCTTTATGTCGGCACTGAGTTTGGTTTGTTCGTTTCACAGGATGACGGTGTCACCTGGAAATCATTTCAACAAAACCTTCCGGTAACCCCTGTTACCGACATTAAAATTCATCGGGACGATTTGATATTATCAACCATGGGCCGCTCATTTTGGATTATGGACAATGTATCATCATTGCAACAAATATCAGAGATAAGCAATGATACCGAAGCATTATTATTTAAGCCAAAAGATACCTATAGGTTTCGTTTTAGAGGTAACAGTGATACAAATATTCCACATTATCCCGGGCCTTCTGTAATCATTGATTACTATTTGAAAGACTCCCTAAATGATGAAGTCAAACTAGAAATATTGACTTCTGATCAAAAAGTGTTGCGAACATTTGTCAGTAAATCAAAATCAAAAGAGAAAGAAGGTGAAACTGTAAATATGGCCACCGGGTTTAGAAGGGGTAATTCAAGGGCTTCAATTTCCAAAAATGAAGGAATAAACAGGTTCCGATGGAATATGAGACATAGGGGTTCTTGGGATAAGGATAGTCTAAAAAGTGGTCAAAATGGGCCAATGGTGGCCCCAGGTCAATATGAGATACGTCTCACAGTGGGAAATAAGAGCTATCTGCAAACATTTAATCTCATGAAGGATCCTAAATTGGAGGGCATTAATATTTCCCTGGATGATATCAAAGGCCAGGAGAAGCTGACCTTACAAATCCGGGACTTACAGGATACCAGCAAACAGGTGGCTGCCAAAATAGGAGAAAGAAGAAATAAATTGCTTGAACTTGGCAAGGATGGGAAAGTGCCTAAGAAATATGTAAGTGAAAACCGCAAATTAGCTGCCATCGAAAAAGAATTAGTGACGCCCGAAGGTATTTATATGACACCTATGCTTATTGATCAGTTGAGTTATTTGGCTTCCATGTTGAACAGGGCTGATCAAAGACCAGGAAAGGATGCAATTGACCGGTATGAAGAATTGAAAGGAAAACTGGATAAATTATTATCAGATTACTATGCCTTAGGCATTGATGATATCGGGAGTGAGGATTAGCAAAGGCTAAAATTTGAATAATGTTTAGCTTGCACACTCACGCACAATTTCCTAATTTAAACTTTGAACAAATCTTTCAATAAGAATTTTGTTGACTTTAATAGAAGAACAATCAAACTAATAATTGCCATGAGACTTATAACTATAACCTTAACCTTATTGATCAGCACTGCTTTCACTGCTGATAATCCATCAATCAAAATCAAAAAGATTATTGCCGATGACATGGATTACCTGGTCAGCTTTTATAAAAAAAGACATCAAAACCCTGAAATTTCCTTGAAAGAAAAAGAAACAGCCAAGGACTTGGCAAATGAATTAAAGAAAATCGGATTTGAGGTTACAGAAAATTTTGGTGGTTATGGCATTGTTGGGATATTAAAAAATGGCAATGGCCCAATGATCCTATACCGGACTGATATGGATGCATTGCCCATGTATGAAAAATCAGGGTTGGTATATGCAAGTGAAAATACTATTGAATATTACGGGGAGCAGGTGGGAACTATGCACTCATGCGGGCACGACATGCATATGACCACTTGGTTGGGTACTGCAAGGGCAATGGTGGAGTTGCAAGATGAGTGGAAGGGCACTTTGATGATGATAGGACAACCTGCCGAGGAAATAGGGGCCGGAGCCAAGTTAATGCTTGATGCCGGCCTTTACGGGAAATTCGGAGTGCCAGATTATGGTGTGGGACTCCACAGTAGCCCAACCATAGCTGCTGGCCAGGTGGGATTTGGAAAGGGTTATACCATGGCAAACACCGAAAGCGTGGACATAAAAGTATTTGGTATTGGGGCTCATGGTGCTGCACCCCATATGTCTATCGATCCCGTGGTGACTGCCAGCATGATCGTGATGGAGCTTCAAACTATTGTAAGCAGAAACCTAAAACCTACGGAATCTGCTGTGGTTACAGTTGGGGCCATCAAGGGAGGTATTAAGCACAACATCATCCCTGATGAAGTAACATTGAAATTGACAGTAAGGACTTATTCGGAAGATGTCAGGCAAATGGTTCACAGAAGGATCAAAGAAATATCAAGAGGTGTGGCCATCGCCGCTGGATTGCCTGAAGAAAAAATGCCCGAAGTTGTAATCCCCGATAGTTTTACCCCGGCTAACTATAATGATCCTGATTTGGTGGATAAATTGACTGCTTCCGCCAGTACTGCTATCGGCAAAGAGAACGTGATCTATGCAGAACCTCAAATGGTGGGCGAAGATTTTTCAAGATACGGACAGACGGCACATAAAGTACCTACAGTGCTTTTCTGGTTAGGCACTGTGCCAGACGCGAGAATGAAATCCGGGTATTTACCAGGACTGCATTCCCCCTTCTATTATCCTGAACCCAAGAAATCAATAGAATCTGGGGTAAGTGTGGTTTCCCAATCATTATTGGATCTATTTAACAACAAAAAAATATAGGGGATCGATTACCTAATAAGTAACTTTTTGTGTAATTGAGTTAAGAGTGAGGCGAAAAAAGCGTTTATCATTTCCATGATAAATGGAAACCACGTTCGATTGTTTGGGGAACAATTCCATTAGAAAGTCAGCAGAAACAGAAATGTCTTTCCAATTGGCCGGGCAGTCCATATCAAAATATAGCCAAACTGAATCCCCGTTTAGTTCACATGAAATAAAAGTGATTGATAAAGGTTCGCCATTTATTGTTGCCTTGAAATGTTTATCAAAATATCCCTCTACGACAGTTTTATAATTGGAACATGTTTGTCCTTTTGAAAATTCAATTCTTTTTTTGGATGCATTCATTATGGCATCCTTGAAGTCATCTGTAAATACCTTGATCTTTATTTTGGCATTATTGCCTAAATCCTGGTGTTCTATTTCAACTACTGAAATGTAGATTGCATGGTTGTAATTCTTAACCAATTCAATGGGGCCATTATCCGATCTTCCGAAGTAATTGAGAATTGAAATGAACACTAATGTCAAAAACAAATGCTTCATTAAATAGTATTGAGTATTAAGTGAGGCTTCATTAAATAAAGATAAACATTATGTGATAAAGATATAAATAACACAACTTCCATTGAAAGTAGTGAAATATTGAAAGTTGAAGAATTTATTATGGGAGAACCCAAAAGGATCAGGTATTTGTCATTTCTGAATTCCCTTCAATTAGATAAAACATTGATATAAATAAGCAAATACTACAAAAACTGACGGTACCTGAATTTCTATGTACTTTAATGCTAAATATTGTACTTGCTTTATATTTATGTTTTTCTAATCTTTAATATGTCTTAGCCCCTTTAAGATCGTTTTTTTTATTGATCTGAAATTGTTGTTAGTTCCTAACCTATAACATGAACAAGCAGGAATTCATACTTAAAGCTTTTAAGAATACATTTGAGGTTTTTCTTGAATCTTCTTCAGATGCAATTGTAATAGTAAATAATAGAGGGGAAATCGTATATCATAATCCACAATTAGAATCTATGTTTAAGTTTTCTGATCGTGACCTTCAAAGTGGAAATATTGATATGCTGATCCCGGATTCTTTTCATAAAAAGCACAAGTCACATCAAGCACGTTATTTCAAAACCCCAAAAATCCTGCAGATGAAAAGCCGTATGGAGCTTTTTGGTAAAAAAAAGGATATTACCACATTTCCCGTTGAAATAAGCTTAGTTCCGATAGATAAAGAAGGTCAACTCGTTGTGGCATCAATTCGTGATGTAACAGAACAAAAAAATGCCAAAGATCAATTATTAGAAAGTGAGGAAAGATTTAGAAAAATTTTTGAAGATGGCCCCATTGGCATTTCAGTTATTGACAAGGATGCAAAACCTGTTAGGGTAAATGAAGAATTAAGCAAGATATTGGGGTATACAAAAGATGAGTTGATGGAATTAACTTATAGAGACATCACCCATCCCGATGATATTGAAAAAACGCGTATCAAGGTTGAGCAATTACTAAGTGGGAAAATCCCTAATTATACCTTGGAGAAGCGATTTATCAGAAAAGATAAAAAAGTAATTTGGGTCAATATATCAGCGACAGTAATCCGGGATAAAAAGGAAAATGTGATGTATGGGATCGGCCTGGTAGAGGATATTACAGTCAGGAAGAAGGTTCAAGAGGAATTGAAGAGGTCCCGGGATGAAATGTCCCTGATGCTAAATACCCTCTCGTTGGTTTCTTACAAGTGTACAGCAACACCAAATTACTCTTCGATTTATATAAGTGAGAATACAAAAGAGCTCACGGGTTACACTGTAAAGGCATTCTTTTCATCACCGACATTTTGGTCTGACCATTTACACCCTGATGATAAAAAAAGAGTGTTGGATACTCACCATGGAATACAGAAAAGTGGACAAATAAAGCTTGAGTACCGATGGAGGATTAAAGATGGCAGCTACAAATGGTTTTATGATAACATGATTTTAGTAAAAAACGATAATGGCGAGGCAGATTATATCGTGGGTATGTGGCTGGATATTACCGATCAGAAAAAGGCACAAAGGGCAATAGAGAAAAATGAAGCATTGTTAAGTGAAGCCCAACAAATATCCCATCTTGGAAATTGGGACTGGGATATTATCACTGGCGAATTAAAATGGTCGGATGAAATCTACCGTATTTTTGGCCTGGAAATCAATGAATTCGGGGCTTCCTATGAAGCATTTTTAAACACTATACACCCTGATGACAGGGAGATGGTAATCAAGGCAGTGAATGAAGCGGTTAACAACGGGATGCCTTATTCAGTCGATCATCGGATAATCACACCTTCAGGAAAAGTAAAATACGTGCATGAGCAGGGAAGGGTATATTACAATAAATCAGGGAAAGCAGTAAGGATGATTGGTACAGTACAAGATATTACCCGAAGAAAGGATGCAGAACAGCAATTGGTTGATAAGCAGAAGGAATTGTCAGAAAGAAATTTTGAGCTGGACCAAATAGTTCATAAAACTTCACATGACCTCAGGGCTCCTTTAAGCTCGATATTGGGTTTGATCAACGTGATTGAATTGGAAAAAGACCCTGATTACAATTATTATTTGGGATTAATTAAATCGAGAATCAATAAGCTTGACGGCTTCGTCAAATCCATGCTTAATTATACCATGGCCAGTAGGACAAAGACCAATTGGGAACCCCTGGATTTTGATGTTATAATCAATGATTGTATAAAGGACCTCGAATTTATTCCTGATTATGAGAAAATTGATGTTAAGACAACGATTTCAGGAGATGCCAATTTTGTAAGTGACTATTTGCGATTGCAGTTAATTTTCAACAACATCATAACAAATGCCTTCAAGTTTATGAACCCAAATGTTGAACAGAGTTACCTCAAGATTAAAATTGATATTGCCGAAAAATGGGCAAAAATAAATTTTAAGGATAATGGTGTGGGTGTCGATAAGAAATATTTAGACAATGTGTTTGACATGTTCTTTCGGGCCAGTTACAAATCAAATAGCTCTGGGCTGGGATTGTATATTGTAAAACAATCAGTAGAAAAACTTAAAGGGGAAATCAATATCAAAAGCACTTTGGGCAAATCAACTGAAATAAATATAAAACTGCCCAACAACCCAACTATAACTAATTAGGTAATAAATATCATCCAAATGAATACCAAGGTTGCCCGTCAAAAATTTGGTTGAATATTGCCATTGCCATTACATGCTTAAAATCAATTGGTTACAAGAGAAATTCCGTTTAGAATCAACTTGTTTTTCTTTAAGCAAAATTTTAAATAACACGATATTCTTTATAGAAATACCCGAAACCTGTCAGTTTTGTTACTTGGGTAATTCAACCATCAGAATTCATTTTCAAGAGCAAAATATTTATCAGAGATTTGGAACACTGGCTATGCTACATTTAAATAGGAGATTTATAAAAATGACAAGAACTCCAACTAAGTTTATTTTAAGTGATGATATTAGACGATCCCATAATATTATCGAAATATTGGCCTTTGATAAAACCTTATAATATATGGGTAATCCCGATATCGATAACAATATTTTTGAAACTAAATTAAGCCTGAAGGTGTTGATTGATTCTTCACCAGATCCGGTAATGGTGGTAAATGGCAAAAGGATCATTCAGTATGTGAATTCAGTAACTGAACAATTCTTTTTTTATAAAAAAGATGAGTTAATTGGAAAACCAATTGAAATTCTTTTACCGGATGGAGCTAAAAAGTCCCATGCAAAGTCTGTTAATGACTATAACTTAAATCCGCAGCCCCGCTTACTTCATGAAGCAAAGGACCTATATGCCAAAAGAAAGGATGGGCACATCATGCCTGTTGATATTAGCCTTAATCCTATTAAAACCAAACAAGATTATTTTGTTATGGCCACGGTACGCAAAAAAGTGGTGGAAATTACTGATATCATAAGGGAAAACAGAAATGGTGGAATATTTAAGGTCAAGGATGAATTAATGTCCAGTGACCAGAAATTCAAGCAGTTAATTGATACTATGAATGAAGGATTGATGTACATTGACACCAACCGGATTATGCATTTTGTGAATCAAAAATTCTGTGAATTTACCGGGTACAAAGAAGATGAATTGATTGGTAAAGTTTCAACAGACATTTTAGTTGGTTCTAAAAAAGAAAAAGAATTTGTTGCGAAAGTAATGAAAGATTGATTGAAAGGAATTTCAAGTTCCTTTGAATTGGAAATCGTAAAAAAATCAGGCGAAAAACTATGTCTGTGGAATAGTGGAACACCCGTCAGAAATGCAGTTGGGGAAGTGATTGGATCCCTCAGTGTCATGTCTGATATAACATCTAAAAAGTTGGCCGAACAAAAACTGATTGCAATAAATAAAGAGCTCTCAACTTTCGTGCATAAAGTATCCCATGATTTAAAAGGGCCAATATCAACCACCAAAAGCTTACTCAAAGTAGCAACTTCTGAACTCCAATTCCCCGTGGCCCTTGAATATTGTTCATTGATGGATAAATCCATAAAAAAACTTGATGATATTGTTAGTGACCTTGCAGGTATTGCCTTCATTAAGGATGGGAAACTGGATCATAAGATCATCAACTTTAAGGATATAATTGAGGATATAAATGAGGAATTCAGGTTTATAGATAATTTCAAGAAACTAAAAGTTGTTGTCGGCGTCAAATTGAGCAATAATTATTACAGTGATCCAAGATTATTGAATGTCATATTTAGAAACCTAATTCAAAATGCGATCCGATACCTTGATCCAACAAAAACCAAACCTTCATTACAATTAAAAATCACCGAGTCAAAAGATCAGGTCAAATTATCTGTAAAAGACAATGGCCTTGGTATCCCCCCAAAATATCACAAACAGATTTTTGACCTCTATTTTAGGGCATCAAATTCACCTGAAAGTACAGGGCTGGGATTGTATATTGTGAAAACTGCCGTTGAGAAGTTGCAGGGAACAGTTAACCTTGACAGTGTAGTAGGGGCAGGTACTACAATTTCTATTTTATTGCCCAAGTGTTGAGTGTATGTATCAAGCATCAAGTATCATATCAAGTATCAAGTATGTCATTAAGCCATCCGATTGAGTTTTGGCAATTCCTTTCTATAATTTGGTTTTTGTTGGATTGGATATTCCACTATAAAATTGGATGCTTTGATTGCCCCGTTTCTAATAATCCAAATATTTCCTTTGTATAATTCGATAATGGAGTGTGCTATCAATAAACCTGGTTCGGTTGTACCTTTCCCACCGGTAATATTCCAATTCAGGTTTCCATGAAGTTTAACAATGTCTTTCAAGTTGATATCGTTCAGATTTATTCTGCTGTCTTGTATTTTAAACAGTATTTTATCATGGTCAGTCTTTAGTGTAATATTTAATATTGAACCAGCGGGGGAATATTTTATAGCTGTTGAAATCAATTGCTCAAAAACTCTTTTAATCTTTGTTTGTTTGGCACTCACTATTGCACCATCTTCAATATTTTCAACAATGGCAATGTGATTGCTCGATGACTTTCTCATATTTTTTTTAATGCAGTCCTTAACAACATTTGACAGCTGAATGTAATCCGGTTGTTTTGTGAAGGGCCTTTTCGATTGCTTGGTTTTACCGGGGTTTACCTTCATATGGATCCCTTGGTCGAATTTATTGAATTGATGGTTTTGGTTAAATCGTTTCATGGTATTGTTTTGTTTAAATGATAAATGTTTGTTCAGCCTTTATTGGTTTTTTTAAATGATCTCAATTGGATCGGTACAAAGGAAACTAACC
>CBDVAV010000089.1:0-10473 GCA_965372055.1 uncultured bacterium
TTTATCGGGAAGATAAGACCCCCCTTGACTGATGTAAATGTCTAACCATCCATCATTGTTAACATCAGCGAATGTGACACCATTAGACCAACCTTTTCCTACATTGATTTGTGATATTTCAGTTATATCTTCAAATGTAAGATCACCTTTGTTGAGGTATATTTTATTAGAAACTTGGTTGCCACAGAATATAATATCGCTTAAGCCATCGTTATTGATGTCTGCAATACCAACCCCAGCCCCATTGTAGAAATAGTGGTAATCAAAAATATTCTCTTTTGTTTCAACATTTTCTTTTATGGAATTGGAAAAGTGAATTCCCGATTTCTCACTGATCACTTTTTGAAATACACTTCTTTCAATGCCTGTATCGGCGACTTTCTTATCAGCGGTACAGCTAATGATAGTAAATAGTAGTATCAGAATTGAGAAATTTTTCATTTAAAGCCCTTTTTATTAGTTTGGGAGAATCAGCGACCTGTAAATCTATTAAGCATGATGATGACTCTATTGTAGACATTTAAAGCCATAAAGAATCTCCAATACCATTCACTAAAATAATTGACTGCAAGCCGGAGAGAATATTATCATCGTCAAACTATATTTTGCTCTTTTTCATCACCCAAATTACGGTAATTTAATAATAATTTTAAGCAATGGAACACTAATTGTGATGGGATGTTCTTATGTACCCTTGAATACATAACTATAACCCTACATGAGATGAAATTGCAAAATTACTTAATCAACTCGCTCTTTCTATTTTCATTTTTGCTTTATTCCTGTTCCAAGGACGACCCTGTTCCAGTTATCGAAAAACTTGGATTGCCCTCCAAAATACAATTGTTTGATATTGACAACAATGGTGATGCTTCAGATATTAGGGTTTTTTTTAATGCCTCCTCCAACTTTAAATTCGCCGATGAGTTTAGGGTAATTTTAGTCAAAAACACTTCTATCTCAAATTTTAAGCTTGCTCAGGCGGAAGCTTTAACAGCCTCATCGTACCATGCCGTTGTGACTAATTCTTTTTTAACTAAATCAAACTTGTTATCTGATCTGATGGATTCAGATAACGAGCCCATAAATAGCAGCAATTCCTACGTAGGATTTGTTTTGGCCATTGCGAATTCGGATGATATTGAAAATGTCCTGTCATCGCCTAGTAACAATTTTCAATTGCGTAACCTAACACTTAATGACTTATATATAAGTTCAAGAAATAGTAACTCAGTTGAATTGTTTGATGGGGTGACGGGGGAATATATTAAAAGTTTTGTAAGCAGCGGATCTGGCGGATTAGGCAACACCCAAGAAGTATTGTTCGGGAGGGATGGAGCTCTTTATGTGAGTGGACGGGGTAATAACGCCATTAAAAAATACAATGGTCAGACTGGTGCGTATATTAGCGATTTTACTAAAGGCTATACCTTGGATAATCCGACTAAAATGAATTATGGCCCGGACGGACACCTGTATGTTAGCCAATGGGGCCAAACTAAAAATGCAGTGGTAAGATTTGATACCACAACTGGTGAGTTTATTGATGAAGTAATTGCATCTTATTTTCAAGGTATGGACCATGTATGGGATGGGGCCGGTAACCTTTATGTAACCAGTTGGGGGGAGGCTAACGTGAAAAAATATGACAATCAAGGAAATTTCGTTGAAACTTTAATAGGGAGTTCTAATCTTACCGGTCCGGTAAATCTTTGGATTAGGGGTTCAGATCTGTTTGTGGTTGATTGGACAGAAGGTAATGTAAAGATATTTGATTTAGCATCTGGTAGCTTCGAATCTATTTTTATTTCTGGTTTTAGTACTGTCGAGGGTCATGTGTTTGATAAATCAGGCAACTTATTTCTTTGCGATTGGACTACTAATGTTATAAAAAAATTCAATGGGACAACTGGTATTTTTATTTCAAATTTTATCACAAGTGATAAAATTCAGTCCCCAAACAGCATAACACTTGGCCCTAACCACAAAATACAATAAAAATGAAAAGATTTAAAATATACTCTTTAATGATAACTATGGCCATCTTCGGATGTTCTGATGAAGATAACCTGAGCCCAATAAATCCGAACCCAGGAAATATGAATCCCCCGGAGGACTTAGGTGTTTGGGAAGAATTAGCTAAAATGCCATCTTCACGAAAGGAAATTGCAAATACCACGGTACAAATAGATGGAAAGATTTACGTAATGGGAGGGGTTGCCAGAAGTGGTGACATCAGTGATTTATTGGAAATATATGATATCACGAACGATACCTGGATTAAAGGTGCAAATATACCTCATAAAGTATGGAGAGCCAGTGCAGCTGAATCAAATGGGGAAATATATCTTTTTGGAGGCTATCAATCATTGGGGCCATTTCCTTTTAGTCCTTCCAATAAAGTTTTTGAGTATGATCCGGGAACAGATACCTGGGAGGAAAAAACTTCAATGTCAATCGCCAGGGGGGCAAGTGCAGCAGTATCAAAAGGCAGTAGCATTCATGTATTGGGGGGTGCAAATAGTAATGCATTGTCCCGGCATGATATTTATAACGCGATACAGGACAGTTGGGTTTCGGCTTCCCCGATGGCAGAAACAAGGTCAGGGTTAACGGCTGTGAATTTTTTTGGTTCTATCTATGTTTTCGGGGGTTATCAGTTGATAAATGGAGGTGTTGCAAGTAAGCGAACAGTTGAAAAATTTTCAAGTGGCAATTGGTCGCTGGTCTCATCTTTGTTAGCTCCAAGGCACGGCATTGATGCAGATGTTTTAGGCAACATGATTTATGTTACCGGTGGTTCAGCGGGAGGTTCATTTACTTGTATGCAGTATGATCCCGCAAACGACTCCTGGAAAGATCTTGAAAGTATGCTTCTTCCTGTATCTTTCATGGGCACTGTTGCTCATGATGGTTTTATTTATTCCATTGGCGGTGGCCGAACAAATCTCAATAGAACCGATGCCATAAGTGCAAACAGAAGGTTTACCCCACCTCAAGAAAATTAATTGCAAATCTCCATTTGAAGCAAGAGGTTTCCTTGAATAGGGGTGAATTCAGAATCAGTCTTGCGGTCAAAACAAAAAAACTGTTTAGTGCAGTTTTTTTTGCTGTAATAAGAAATTATTTTGCCTATTTTAAATCATCCTTGATTTTAAAATCAAGGACATTCCAGGGTAGTAACCGCACTTTTAATAAGCATATATACAGCCTCTTAAAAAATGAATCCAAATGTTCTCTTTAAATTATTGACCCAATTACAAATAATTTAAAAAAAATAGGAGAACTGTTATGAGAAATGTATACGTCAATCGAAACCCCGAACGAATTGGTTCCGGAGCCCCGAATATTGTTCGCTCTGAAATCCAGGTCAGTGGAAATCCTGGAAGCATTCGCGACATAAATGTCATGATGGACATCCAACACACTTTTGTCAGTGATCTTGTCATCTCGCTTATTGGCCCACGAGGCGCAAGTGTTTTGTTGGTAGGCCGTGAAGGAGGAAGTGCAAACAACTTCAGGGCCACTATACTTGACGATGAAGCAACGAGTGACATCGATGATGCAAGGGCGCCTTTTCGTGGTGTCTACCGCCCTGAAGGTAGCCTGGCTGACTTCGATGGCCACGACCCCAATGGCACCTGGACCCTCGAAATAAAGGACCAAGCTTTTGCAGATGGTGGCCGTTTGCGTGTTTGGGCAATACAGATCGAGACTGCTATTTCTGAGCCCCAGTCCAATTACCATATTGATGTCAACTTTCTTGGTGGGCTGTCTGATCGTCAGCGTGAGGTCTTTGGACAGGCTGCGGCACGTTGGTCTGAAATCATCGTTGGTGATGTGCCGGAGGTCACCATCAATGGTCAGACGGTTGACGACCTGCGCATCGATGCGGAAGGTGTCCCTATTGATGGGCCTGGACAAATACTTGGCCAAGCCGGACCGAGGTTCATTCGCACCGATGGTGGCCTGCCAATTACTGGAATCATGTCTTTCGACTCAGCGGATTTAGACCAACTCGAAGCCAACGGAAGCCTACAGAACGTAATCGTTCACGAGATGGGTCACGTGATTGGTATTGGTACACTTTGGAGTTCCATGGGGCTACTTGAGGGTGAAGGAACAGCGAACCCCGTTTTTGTTGGGGAAAATGCCATGCGTGAATGGGGCTTATTGAGTGGTGCAGGACGGCCTATGCCCGTGCCGGTCGCCAATACGGGAGGAGCCGGAACCCGCGAGGGGCATTGGCGGGAGTCTGTGTTTGGAAACGAACTGATGACTGGATTTCTCGATGATGGTATAAATCCGCTCAGCCGTGTAACTGTCGCGGCCCTGCAAGATATGGGATATGAAGTCAACTATGATGCGGCGGACGAGTTCAACTTGCCAACCCGGATGGAGCTAGTTAATATGGGCTTGACCGGTTCAGTTCACCGTTGTGATCATTGTGCCGAATTGCAGGGTGTCAGGATGCACTGATATTAATCACTTTTACAGACTTAATGCAGTGGGCACAGCATCGAATATATTGCTGATCATGGATAAAAAATATTTTTAACTTGATTCATTTTGAGAGATCAATTGAGGCATGCCCTTGATTTGGTATATCATCATTCCAAACCAGATAGTTTCCCTCCGCACCTATTACCTTAAATTTGCCAAGGCCGCTGAAGATATCTTTTCTTTTCATCCCGATATAATATGCATTTGTTATTGAACTAATGAAATAGCTTAAATTACTATTATATTTTGTATTTGTCGAAAATCTAAATGTGTGATCTCAAAAAAAATTTTGCTTAAAGATGGAGATAATAAAATGTAGTGTTCCCTTTTGGATTAGAAAGAAGTTGGGAAATAGAGATCACCTTATTGAAACATTTATGCATGGTAACGTGAGCTTGAATATTTTTGATAATATCCCCCCCCTATTTTTTCCTGGTAAATTAGAAGTAAGTATTAACGGCAAATTCAAATTGATTGATGAAGATTTTTTTAAACGCGGTAATATTGTTTTGCTCATAAAATAACAACATTCCTTTTTTGTATTCAACAGAATCAATTGTCCTGAATGAAATAGGACAGTATTCATTACAAATTAGTATAGCATGGCTTATTATCCGTGCTGTTCTTTTGTTTCCATCCACGAACGCTTGGATGTATGATATCAAAACCAGCAGGAATAACGCCTTTTCAAATACAGATTCTCGTTCGTTTACCAGTTCACACATATCATTCAAAGCCTCTTTGATTTGATATTCATTATCCAGTGGTTTATAATTTGTTCCTGAAATACCTATTCTCCTTTTCCTGATATTTCGGTCAATCCCCAAGTCCTTTATCAAAATACTATGGATATCTTCAATTCTTGATATTGTCAATGGTGTTACATAGGTTGGATCTTCAATGATGAAGTCCAATGCTTCTTTGTGGTTGAGAAGCATAATTGCTTCATCTTTCGTTTTTCCCTCTGCCGTTTCTTTTTCTTTCAATAATCGCTCGGTCTCTAAAAGTGAATAAGTATTTCCTTCAATCTGGGATGATTTCCAACTCAAGTCTATAGCCAATCGTTCTAACTCCTTTGTATATTCTGACTCTTTTAGCGTTGATACATTTTCTTTATATTTTTTTTGAAGATTGGTCAAGTGTTGTAGTTCGTCTCCGGTAAATAGTTTTACTTTATTCAAGACCTCTGTTATCAATGAAAAATTGAAACTGTCCTTGATCTCCCGTTCATCAATCTCTTTATCAAAATATATGTTAACATCGATTGGATAAAACAATTCGTATGCTGGGCCAATTACATATTTTCTTCCTCTGCCCTTTCCAATAGTTAATATTAGATTATCTGATATTAATCTAGTTAATACTCTTTTTACTGTAGCATATCCTACTTCCAATTCCAGCCCATCATGAATTTCTTTAGATGAACGTGATGGGTTCTCTATAATAAATTCAAGTATTTTTTTGCTTTTAACATCTAACATTTTGCTCCTTTTTTACATTAGTAGCTCATACCTATAGCAAATGTAGCTCATATTTTAATATTAATGAGCTTTAAATCCCTATTTGATGAGCTTTATTTTGATTCTTCAGACCTGAATTGAAGCTCATTGGCTAGCAACATGTAGCTCAAAATACAGCAATAGTGAGCTACAAAGACAGAAGCAGTGAGCTTTAATTTAGTAGAGCAACAGAATATTGTTTCATTTAATTTAGGCTGCATTTACTTGATTCCCAGGTTTACTTAACCCAGAAAAGCAATGCACTTCAACTCGATGGCGATGGGGGTAGGTAGGGCGTTAACTTCTACAGTAGTCCTACAAGGCTGCTTATTCTTAAAATATTCAGCGTAAACTTTGTTGTAAATTGAAAAATCATCCTTCATATTGGTGAGGAAAACGGTAATATCTACCAAATCATCCCAGCTCGAACCCGAATCTTCAAGGATTATCCGAACATTTTTAAATACCGAATGGCATTGCTGCTCAATATCATATGAAGCAATGGATCCATCTTCATCTAATTCTACCCCGGGGATTTTATCTGACCCCTTTTCCCGTGGGCCTACTCCCGAAAGAAACAGAAGATTGCCTACCTGCCTGGCATGGGGGTAAAGCCCAACCGGTTCAGGAGCATTGTCAGAGTGATGGATATTGTTGCTCATAGTTTCCTTATAAACTTAATTTCATACAAGTTGCAGTATCTGGGCAGAAATTCAGAAATTCTTCAGATTTTCCAACAGCCTCGGGAACATCTTTTCTTCCCATCACCTTAAATCCAAGCTTGGAGAAAAAATCTTTAGCAGTGAGGGTTAACAGATAAAGGCTTTCTATGCCCTTGGTTTTGGCTGCATCAATCGCTAAAAGGGTCATCTTTCTGCCCAGGTTTTGGCCACGAAATTCGTCTTTTATAACTACTGATCTTAAAACAGCATCAATCCCGTAATATTCCAAACCCAAATAGCCTACTATTTCATTATTGTCCAAAACTTTAAAAATATCCAGGTTTCTCTTTGGAATATCCGCATAACAGAGATCATTTTCCTTTAATAAGAATTTTGCCTCATCAACCTCTTCAGAACTGATTTTCTCAATAGTTAGTTGCTCCGATAATTTATACATATTATTCATTCATTATACTTTCTATTTCCTCAAATTCAATAGGAATGTTTTCCATCAGGTCTTCCACTTTATGCTCAGTGATCAACACATCATTTTCGAGCCTAATGCCCAAATTCTCTTCCCTGATATAGATTCCCGGTTCCACGGTCAGTACCATTCCCGACTCAAGTGGCTGGTTGGGTGGGGATACATCATGTACGTCCAGTCCAAGATGATGTGAAATATTATGCATGAAATATTTTCTATAAGCTGGGTGTTCTTCACTTTGTTTATCAATATCAGATTTATCCAGCAATCCTAAACCAAATAACTCACTTTCAATTATTTTACCAACCTCTTTATTGTAATCCTTTAACAATAAACCAGGTGTCAACATATTCTTAGCCTCCTTCATTATCCGTAACACGGCTTCGTATACAGATTTTTGTCGTTCAGTGAACTTGCCATTTACAGGTACGCAACGTGTCATATCAGCATTATAATTGCCATACTCAGCACCCACGTCCAACAAAATCAAATCACCATTATAACATTGCTTATCTTTTAGAATATAATGTAAAATACAAGAATTTTTTCCTGAGGCCACGATGGGTTCATAAGCAAATCCATTGGATCCATTTCGAATAAATTCATAGATAAACTCGGCCTCAATTTCATATTCCATTACCCCCGGCTTTATTGCTTTTAACGCTCTGACAAATCCCTTTCTGGTAATCTCACAGGCTTTTCTGATGGCATTTATTTCTGATAGTGACTTAACAGATCTTAGTTGATGTAAAATTGGAGCTGATCTTTCCAGTTTATGCAACGGGTAATGATCTTTACACCATTTGATAAATCTTTGCTCTCTTCTTATAACTTTATTTTCCGCTCTCTTTTGTTCATTACTGTTGAGATAAATAATTTCGGCTTGTTTTAATAAGATGCCCAAGGTCTTTTCAAACTCATCATGCCAAAAGACAGATTTGATACCTGATAGTTCGATAGCCTGATCTTTGGATAATTTGTTGCCTTCCCAGGTAACAGTATTATCATCTGTTGATCTTATGAACAAAACCTCGCGGAATTTCCCTTCATTATGATCAGGAAAGAGTATCAAACATGTTTCATCCTGATCAATCCCTGATAGATAAAAGAGATCGTTGTTTTGTTTAAAAGGGAAAGTGGCATCGGCATTGGTAGGCATTAAATCATTGGAAATGAAGATAGCCACCGAGTTTGCTTTCATTTTTTGTGCAAATCTGGAACGATTTCCACCAAAAAAGCCATTTTCCAATGCTTCATATTTCATTGTCGTGTGACTATTACTTGAGAGCCAAAATTTATTTGTCTAAAAATACATTAGTAATAAAGATTATCATACTCAGAAATTGGTAAATTATTCCATAAATTTGCCTTGCAAAGAGGTAGAATGGTAGATTACGAGTTACACACCCTCCCAAACGGGATTCGTTTAGTCCACAAGCAGGTTGCCAATACCAAAATTATCCATTGCGGTTTTATCCTCGACATCGGAAGCAGGGATGAGACTCCCCAAACCCAGGGAATTGCACACTTCTGGGAGCATATGGCGTTTAAAGGCACCAAGAAAAGAAAGGCATTTCATATTATTAACCGGCTGGAATCAGTTGGGGGTGAGCTTAATGCATATACCACTAAAGAAAAAATATGCTTTTACGCCTCTACTTTGGATAGATATTTTGAACAGGCAATAGAGCTATTGGCCGATATCACGTTTGATTCGATATT
The DNA here is from genome assembly GCA_965372055.1 of uncultured bacterium. Lineage (GTDB taxonomy): Bacteria > Bacteroidota > Bacteroidia > Cytophagales > Cyclobacteriaceae > CBDVAV01. The sequence goes on from CBDVAV010000089.1 coordinate 8,871, forward strand.
TCCTCTAAGTCAGATAGAAAAAGAGAGAAAAGTGATACTGGAAGAAATGGCAATGTACCACGATGACCCAGATGATGCTATTCAGGATGACTTTGATAAAGTGGTTTTCGGGGGCCATCCATTGGGAATGAATATTTTAGGTACTGCATCCAGTGTCAAGTCATTCAGCAGAAATGATTTTAAGCAGTTCATTGCTGAAAATATAAACACCGGGAGAATCATTTTTTCATCAGTAGGAAATATTCCATTTAAAAAGGTGTTGAAACAGGCAAATAAGTATTTAAATGTAATACCTACGTACAAAGCCGAGAGAAATAGATATCCATTCCTGAAAGCAGAATCCCAAAGCCTGGAAGTCAAAAGGAATATCACCCAAACTTTATGTGCCATCGGAAAAACAGCGTATTCCATTAAGGATAAAAACCGATTGCCATTTTTTATGCTGATTAACTTATTGGGTGGGCCAGGTATGAATTCAAGGTTAAATCTTGCTTTACGTGAAAAATATGGATTCGTATACTCCGTGGATGCCAACTACAGCCCCTATATTGATACTGGTTTGTTCGGGATATTTTTCGGGACCGAACCGAAACAATTGTCCAGATGTATTAAATTAGTAGATAAGGAGCTTAAAAGATTGAGGGAAATTCCGTTGGGTGTGATGCAGTTGCACAATGCAAAAGAACAATTAATGGGACAATTGGCCATGGCGGAGGAAAATTATGTAGGCCTGATGCTAATGATGGGAAAAAGTTTACTGGACATAGATAAAATAAATTCACTAGATGATATATTTAAACAAATTAAAAACATAAAATCAATAGATTTACAAAACATAGCCAATGAAATGTTTGTAAGTTCTGAAATGTCTTATTTGAAATTTATTCCGAATTAAGACTTAATGGATTTTCTTGATAGGGAATTAAGGGAATACGTCGAATCCCATACAACTGCGGAATCTGATCTTCTCAAAAAGATCAACAGGGAAACTTTCTCAAAAATTTTAATGCCCCAAATGCTATCTGGCCATCTTCAGGGTAGGCTTTTGTCCATGCTGTCCAAAATGATTAGACCTTCTAAAATCTTGGAAATAGGTACTTTTACGGGTTATTCTGCAATTTGTCTGGCAGAAGGATTGACTCATGATGGGAAGTTAATTACCATCGACATCAACAAAGAATTAGAAGATAGGGTGAGAGGGTATTTTATGGAGGCAGCCCTGGAAACAGTAATCGATTACAGGATAGGAAATGCCCTGGAAATAATCCCAGAATTAAAAGATCAATTTGAATTAGTGTTCATAGATGCTGATAAAATAAACTATTCCCAGTATTATGATCTGGTAATAGATAAAATATTACCTGGCTCATATATAATCACTGATAACGTGTTATGGGGTGGAAAAGTAACTGATAAAAATGTTATTGATAAAGATACGGTCGCAATCAGGGAGTTTAATGACAAGGTGGAAATGGACAGCAGGGTTGAGAATGTTCTGTTTCCAGTGAGGGATGGACTGATGGTGTTGAGAAAAAATAATTAAGGATAAATGTTTCATAAATGAACAATCTTATGAAAAAAGTAATTAGTCCCCTATTCTTTT
>CBDVAV010000090.1:0-10461 GCA_965372055.1 uncultured bacterium
GACACTCTTATACTCATACCTCAATTCTAATATCTAACATCTAATATCTAATATCTAACATCTAACATCTAACATCTAATATCTAATACTAAAGTATATTTGCACATGGTAAAAAGGGATAATAAATATTTTCCTTTTCTTAATTGGTTGCCATCGGTTAACAGAAGTACCCTTAAAGCAGACTTTATTGCCGGTATAACCGGTGCTGTGATAGTACTTCCACAGGGGGTCGCCTTTGCATTAATTGCAGGACTGCCACCAATCTATGGTTTATATACTGCCATGGTTACCCCGATTGTAGCTGCTCTGTTCGGGTCTTCCTATCATCTAATATCAGGTCCGACCACAGCCATCTCCATTGTTGTATTTTCATCTGTCTCGGATTTCGCTGTACCTGGCACTCAGCAATTCATACAATTGGCCTTAACACTGACATTAATAGCTGGTTTATTCCAATTTCTGTTAGGGTTGACCCGAATGGGCATCTTGATCAATTTCGTGTCCCATTCTGTAATAATTGGTTTTACATCCGGTGCGGCCATATTAATCGCAAGCAGTCAGATTAAGCATTTTCTTGGCATTACAGTACCTACAGGGAGTGATTTTTGGCATTCCTGGCAATTTATTATGCTCAACCTGGGGCAAACCAATACCATTGCTTTATTAATTGGATTAATCACCTTATTGAGTGCTATTTTGATCAAGAAATTTTGGCCTAAAGCACCAAACATGTTATTGGCTATGGTATTGGGCAGCCTTGCTTTTATACTACTTAATGCAGGGCAAAACTTCGTGGCGGTTATTGGCAGTTTGCCATCACATTTGCCCCCTTTCAGCATGCCAACCATCACCAGGGAGATAATCCGGGATATATCACCCAATGCCTTTGCGGTAGCACTGCTTGGTTTAATAGAAGCTGTGGCCATTGCCCGCTCCGTAGGTTCCAAATCCGGTCAAAGGATCAATGGTAACCAGGAGTTTATAGGTCAGGGCTTGTCTAACATTGTGGGAAGCTTTTTCTCCAGCTATGCCGGATCAGGTTCGTTTTCCAGATCTGGAATCAATTACCAGGCAGGAGCAAAAACCCCCATGGCCGCCATTTTTGCTGCCATAATACTGATGTTCGTCATTATGTTTATTGCTCCTTTGGCGGCTTATCTACCAATGTCGGCCATGGGTGGGATTATTCTGCTTGTTGCCTATAACCTGATTGATGTCAAGCATATTAAAAAAATTCTAAAAGCCAGTAAAGCTGAGACTACAGTGATGACCATTACTTTTATTGCTACACTGACTATTGACCTTGAGTTTGCCATCTATATTGGAGTAATCTTCTCCCTGGTTTTTTATTTACAGCGTACCTCCAAACCAAGAATTGTGGTTGTAGCACCAGATCCATCTGATGCCATTAGAAAGTTTAGTAACGTGCAAAATATGGATCTTACTGAGTGTCCGCAGTTGAAAATTATCAGGATTGAAGGATCTTTGTTTTTTGGTGCGGTGGATCATGTAACCGAAAAATTTGAAGCACTAAGGAGAGGGGAGGAAAAGCATTTGCTTATAGTTGGACCTGCAATAAACCTCATAGACGTTGCTGGTGCTGAAATGCTCGTGGATGAAACAGAAAGATGGAAACAGAAAGGGGGGGGGATTTATATTTGTGGCCTCAAGCAAAGGGCAAGGAAATTTCTAACTAAAGGCAATTATTTTGATCTGGAAGGCTCAAAAAATATCTATTCTGACAAAAAAGCTGCCGTTAAATCAATCTATGAACAGTTAGATAGAAACATTTGCAACCATTGCCAATCCAGGATATTTCTCGAATGTGAAGGTGGCAAAATTGGTTTATGAGATGTGAGATATTAGATATTAGATATGTGATCTCCAATCTCATATCTCTAGTCTCAAACTCAAACTCAAACTCAAACTCATTCTTGCGTAAATGCAAAAGCGATAATATTTGCCCCCATTTGCAAGGCCTTTTGTCTTAGCTCTTCCGGGTCATTATAAATACTTTGATCTTCCCAGCCATTTCCCAGGTCTGATTCATAAGAGTAGAAACAAACAAGGCGGCCATTATGGATCAACCCGAATCCCTTGGGAGGTTTACCGTCGTGCTCATGTATTTTAGGCAATCCGTTCTTAAATTTGAATTTTTGATGATATATCGGATGGTCGAAGGGTAATTCCACGAATTCAAGTTGCGGAAAGACCTTCTTCATTTCCAGGCGTATAAACTGATCCAGGCCATAATTGTCATCAATATGTAGAAATCCACCTGCAAGCAGGTATTTTCTTAGGTTTTCAGCTTCAATACTTGATAGCACCACATTGCCGTGTCCGGTCATATAGATGTAAGGATATAAGAAAATATCTGTGCTGCCAACTTCAACAATATCTTCCTCCACAGCCATATTCATGTCGAGATAACGGTTACAAAATTTGATCAGGTTGGGTAGGGCAGTCTTGTTGGCATACCAGTCCCCGCCGCCATTATACTTAAGCTTGGCAATTTTAATGGATTGGGCATTTGCCGTTCCCATAATAAATAGGACAAAGAAGAAAATCCCTTTGATTCTATGATTTACTCTGTTCATATTGCATTCTAAATATTATTGTGTTGGTAAAGTATCCTAAGATTAAAACATTTATAGCAAATCTCATACAAAATTATACCAAGATCTATCAAACTGGATTTAATAGTAGAAGATTAGATTATGATCAATTGAAAAATCAACTGGAATCCCTAAAAGAAAAGTAACGGTTACATGTGGAAAAGGTTAGCCAATCAGTAGAAGGAAGAGACATTTATAAAGTGGAAATCAGACAAAGGGGCCAATAAAAGTATTACTCTGGTCATAAATGTATGGAAAATGAATCAGCACAATACTTTGATTGCTTGATCGGGACAAGAATACTTGTGTTAGTTGGTAAACTTGGAAAAACTATATATTGATGGATGGAAATGCGATAATAATTACAGGCGGACTATTGGATGATTATCACGCTAAGACCACTCATGGCCTGATCAGGGGCACTGACAGGTATAATATCGTTGGGGTGATCGATGCTCAATACGAAGGAAAAGATGCTGGTGAAGTTTTGGATGGGGTTAAAAGGGATATTCCGGTGTTTGCTACTATTGATGAGTTCGTAGCTTCAGGAAAAACTGCAAAATATTGCATCATTGGGGTAGCCACTATCGGGGGCTTGATCCCTCCACAAATGAGAGCTATGATTACCCTGGCTATTGGGAAAGGGTTTTCCATCGTCAATGGATTGCATGAATTGCTGTGTGATATTGATGAATTTGTCCAATTGGCCAATGATAAAAATGTTGAATTGATCGATATCCGCAAGCCAAAACCTGTAAGTCAGTCGAAATTCTGGTCAGGGGAGATTTACAATGTTAAATGTCCAATAGTAGCTGTGATAGGGACAGATTGTGCCTTGGGGAAAAGAACAACTACCATGATGTTGGTATCAGCCATGAAATCACAGGGATTCAATGCAGAATCTATTTACACGGGTCAGACAGGGTGGATGCTGGGAACCAGACATGGCTTGATCTTTGACAGCACAGTCAATGATTTTATATCCGGTGAAGTTGAAAGGGCCCTGGTGGAATGTTATAAAGACCTTGACCCTGAAATGATTCTGATAGAAGGACAATCAGGTTTAAGAAACCCAAGCGGACCTTGTGGTTCTGAATTCTTGCTTAGTGGAAATGCCAAAGGAGTGATACTGCAGCATGATCCAACTAGGAAAAAATTCGATGGTCTGGAGGATTTTGAACTGGATATGCCATCACTAAAGAGTGAAATTGAACTGATAAAATATTATGGTTCAAAAACGCTTGCTGTAACCATTAACACTACTAACCTCGATAAAAAGGAAAGCCTCCGAATCAAAGAAGAATACGAGAAATCATTTGGAGTCCCGGTTGCTATTCCTATGTATGAAGGTGTTGATCCACTGGTTCCTGGGCTGATAGAATATGCCGCTCAGTATAAGGATGAAATTGATGACCACTAAACATTTAATGAATCGACCTTATGAGAATTAAAAACATAAAAATCTGGAAAGAGGATTTGGACTTGATCAAACCATACTCTATCTCATATAAAACTATAGATTCAGTAGAAAGTGTTTTCGTGGAGCTAATCCTGGAAAACGGTGTTACGGGCATTGGGGCTTGTAACCCCAGTGAAAGCGTAGTAGGGGAGTCTGCAACGGACAGCCTGAATATTTTAAACAATCACGATTTTGGTTGGCTATTGGAGGCGGACATCAGGCACTTTCACGATCTTACCAATAAAACCCATCAAAATTTCCTCAAATACCCTGGTGCGATGGCCGCCATGGATATTGCTTTGCACGATGCATTTACAAAATATTTGGACATACCCCTGATCGATCTTTATGGCAGAAGAATAGAATCAATGCCAACTTCAGTAACGATTGGGATCATGGATGTTGAAGAAACAGTATCAGAAGCCGAGGATTACTTAAACCAAGGGTTCAAGTCTTTAAAAGTGAAACTTGGAAACAATGTAGAGATGGATATTGAAAGGATCGTGAAACTCAGGGAGAAGTTTGGAAAAAATTACTTGATCAGGGTTGATGCCAACCAGGGATATGATACTGCCGATACCATTAAGTTTTATCAGGCCACCAAAGATTGCCACCTTGAATTGATAGAGCAGCCTATGCCGGTTGAAGAATATGAGAAGATGCCAGGACTTCCATTGGAAATCAAAGAAACCATTGCCGCCGATGAAAGCCTGATCGGTCCTGAAGATGCCCTGAAAATGGTTTACCCCGAACCCATCTGTGGGATTTTTAATATAAAACTTATGAAATGCGGTGGCATTAGCCAATCTATAAAAATCGCTGATATTGCCAGTTACCATGATAAGAGCTTAATGTGGGGCTGCAATGATGAAAGCATTGTCAGCATCACGGCCGCTTTGCACGCTGCCTTTTCTTGCAACCATACCAAGTTTATAGATCTTGATGGTAGTTTCGACTTGGCCAAAGACCTGGTAAGAGGAGGTTTCATACTGGAAGATGGCAATATGAAATTAACAGGCAAACCCGGCTTGGGTGTGGAGAAAGTTGCTTGATTTAATGTGGTCAATCTCATTTAACAGACAAATCAGATTTCAAATTCAAATGGACATAAGGTGTTTTGGAAATCTGGATTAATACTTTCACTTTTCTTCAATTAACAAAATTGATGGATTTTTATTAATTTTATAACATGAAGTGTAGTCTACAGGGTATTGCAAGCATATATACGATTGTCTATTTTTTGACGCTTGCACATCAATTATTCCCGCATCATCATAAAGCTGAATCACACACAAACTCACACACAAACTCGCATTCAAACTCACACTCAAACTCACACTCAAACTCACACTCAAACTCAAACTCACATTCCATGTTGGCTGATTTTTTCGATTTGCTTCGGGATATTTATGAAGTTGACTTGGGGCAAAACCACCTGGAAGAATATCTGTCAAATTCTTCATACCAGTTCAACAAGCAGCCATTATCACTAACATCAATTATTGCAGATAATTGGGCTGATATTGAAATATCTATTTTGACTTCTGTCCCGAATATAATTGACCTACCCGAATGGGTAGTCTCCTTGGCTCATCTAATAGGTAACGACAGGAGAGGTCCGCCCTTACTATCCTAGTCCTGTATTCTTTAGAGAAATAATCTCTCTACAATTTTAACAAACATAAAATATTATTGAAATGAAAAATCTGTTATATAGAATAACACGATCTTACTATTATGGAGCATGTTTATTTTTGGTTTTGACTGCCTGCGCCACAGCAATTGATGAACAATTACAAGCATCTGATGAATCTCAGAATGAGGAATTGGTGGTGTCGATTACAAAATGGACTGACCATGTAGAATTGTTTGCTGAGTATAAACCATTTGTAGTGGGTGAAATCACCAAATTTGCAGCCCATTTCACTGATCTAAGAAATTATCAACCTATCTCGGATGCAAAAGTTACCGTTAGTTTGGTGGATGGTTCTGATGATGTACATCACATTGTTGACAAACCTTTGCGCCCTGGAATCTTTGATCCGGAAATCATGCCTGATCGAGAAGGAGTTTATACCCTGGTTTTTAAGATTGAATTTGACGGGATCATAGATGAAATCACAATCCCGGATATACCCGTATTCAAAACAATGGAAGAAGCAAAAGCAAATCTCCCACAAGCTGTGGAAGGTGATATTACTTATTTAAAAGAACAGGCCTGGAAAACTTATTTCAGCATTGTTACCGTTAATTTTCGGCCCACTGAAGACCGGATCAGGGCAGCGGCCGAGGTCGTGAAAAGCCCTTCCCAGAAGATCACAATTTCTTCCGTATCGGGTGGTATCCTGATTTATCAAAATAATATTCAACTTGGAGACCAAGTGAAAACAGGAGATTGGCTTTTTACCGTGACAGGTAAAGATATTATCGGGGGTGTTGATGCAGAGGAAAACCTAAACCTGGAATATATAAAAGCAAAAGCACGGTTGGTGCGTGAAGAAGCAAATTACCTCCGGCAAAAAGAACTGTACGAGGCGGATGTGATTGCCCAATCTGATTATGAAGAACATGAACTGGCTTATAAAATTGCCAAAACAGAATATGAAACGTTAGCTGATAATTACGTGGATGGTGGTATTCAACTCAAAGCACCTTCAAGTGGATACATTAGTGAAATCTGGACCAGGCCAGGAGAATACGTTTCTGTTGGTGATCCCATCTTGGAAGTCACCCAACAATCGGGAGGGTATATCAAGGCTGATATTCCTGTAGATTATTTTGATCAAATCAAAGAAATAGAAATAATCCGTTGGAATTACCATGGAGAATGGCTTGCATCGCCTGTTGACAGAATTGATCATGAACGTCAGTTGGATGCAGGGGAGGTTTTTATACCAGTCTGGTTTAAGCTCAATAACATTGATTTGCTTCCAGGTGAATACTTGGAGATTGAAGCTATTATTAAATCAGATAAAAAAGCTTTAGCTGTTCCAACTACCGCTCTTTTGGAGGATTTTGGTGTTTATTCCGTGGTTGTACAAATTACCGGGGAAAGCTTTGAAATCCGTAACATAATTATCGGAACTAAAAACTCCGAATACACAGAGGTTATTTCTGGACTTGAACCTGGAGAGGTAATCGTTGCAAATGGTGCTTATCAGGTTAAAATGGCAAGTATGGCCGGAGACTCCCCGGCACATGGACATCCCCACTAAATGATTATTTTATGCTTAGCAATATTTTAGACATATCGTTAAAAAACCGATTTCTGGTTCTATTTCTGTCCCTTATCATTGCCCTTACCGGTATTTATCTGCTACGTGAAATGGAAATTGACGTGTTCCCGGATTTGACAGCTCCAACTGTAACCGTTATTACAGAGGCACATGGCCTTGAAGCCGTTGAGGTAGAGCGACTGGTTACATACTATTTGGAAACTGCTATCAATGGATCGCCAGGGATACGACGTATTAGGTCTAGCTCTATGACTGGTGTATCTATTGTTTGGGTAGAATTTGAATGGGGAATGGATATTTACCGGGCCAGGCAAATTGTATCAGAACGACTTCCATTGGCAAGTGAAAGACTCCCGATAGAAGTAGGTGAACCACTTTTAGCTCCTATCTCATCTATCATGGGAGAGGTAATGTTGATGGGTTTGCAGTCAGATTCAATATCTCCTATGGAGATCCGCACCGTGGCCGATTGGGAAATAGTGCCTCGTATCAAATCAGTATCTGGAGTGGCACATGTAATTGCTATTGGTGGGGAATTTAAGCAATATCAAGTGTTGGCCGATCCCCTGAAGATGAAACATTTTAATGTCACATTAAAAGAGCTTCAAATGGCCGTGGCTAACACCAACCATAATGGTAATGGCGGATTCATTAACCAATATGGCAATCAGTACCTGATTAAAGCCCAGGGTAAAGTAAGAAACCTAAATGATATACGGGAAGGGCCAGTGAAGGAAGAAGGAGTTAGCCTTATCCGAATTAAGGATGTTGCGGAAGTAAAAATTGGTATCGCGGATAAAATAGGTGATGCTTCGTTAAATAACCAGCCAGCTGTGGTACTGGTAATATTTAAACAACCACATACCAATACCATAAACTTGACTGCAGAAATATCGGGGTTGGTCACAAATCTGGAAGAGACATTGCCATTGAATATTAAACTTAATACCAATATTTTCAAACAAGCCGATTTTATCAATTCTTCGATCAACAACTTACAGAAGACTTTACTGGAAGGTGCGTTCTTCGTAAGCATAATACTGTTTATTTTTCTCATGGACTGGCGCACAACAATCATTTCATTATTGGCTATTCCGCTGTCCCTGTTAATGTCAATTATTGTTCTTTACAATCTTGGGTTTACAATAAACACCATGAGTTTAGGTGGAATGGCCATTGCTATTGGTGCTTTGGTTGATGATGCAATTATTGATGTTGAGAATGTCTTTAAAAGGTTGCGGGAAAATGCCCATAAGCCAAAAAGCGGGCAAGCCCCTATTTTGAAAGTTGTCTATGAAGCTTCCATCGAAATTAGAAGCTCTATTATCATTGCAACATTTATCATCATAGTTTCATTTGTCCCATTATTTTTTCTTAGTGGGATTGAGGGACGATTGTTGCAACCATTGGGAATTTCCTTCATTATTTCCCTTTTGGCTTCATTACTGGTTGCCATTACAGTAACACCAGTATTGAGCAGTTATTTATTGGGAACTGATAAAGTTCTGAGGGGTAAAATGGAGGGATCATGGCTTGAAAAGAATTTGAGAATGCTTTATCGTAAGACTTTGCCAATATTTTTAAACAGGGCCTGGCTTACAATCTCCCTGGCTGTCATCGGATTTGGTTATTGCATTTATTTGGCCATTGGATTGGGGAGAAGTTTTTTGCCCGAATTTAATGAAGGTTCATTGGTGATAAGTGTAATAGCCAAACCAGGTATTTCATTGGAAGAGAGCAATAAGATTGGAAAGCAAATTGAAGTGCTACTATTGGAAATGCCTGAAATTGAAATTGTCTCCCGTAGAACGGGAAGGGCGGAGTCTGATGAACATGCTCAAGGAGTAAATGCTTCAGAAATTGATGCACCTTTTACTCTTATGGATGAAACCAAGGAAGATTTCTTTGAGCGGGTAAGGGTACAGCTCAGTATTGTGCCAGGTGTAAATATAGCTTTGGGTCAGCCGATTGCCCACCGAATAGATCACATGCTTTCGGGGAGCAGGGCAAATATTGCCGTGAAAATCTTTGGGGCAGACCTAAGTAAACTTTACAATATTGGAAAAGACATTAAATCGCATACGGAGAAAATACCGGGATTTGTAGATGTAGTGTTGGAGCAGCAAATCGAAGTGCCGCAGATCAGGATAGTTCCAAATCAATTAATGATGGCAAAATATGGGCTTACCAAGGCCGGTCTTGCACAAACTATAGAAACCGCTATCAAAGGAGAAGTGGTTTCACAAATATATGAAGGGCAAAAATATTTCGATCTTACCGTTAGGTATGACCCTGGTTTTCGTGATGAACTTGGTAAACTGGGGAATGTACTTATTAATACAAATGATGGCCAATATATTTCAATTTCAAAAGTTGCTGAAATACAATCGATAAGCACTCCTGTTTTTATAAACAGGGAAAATATTTTTAGGAAGGTAGTGCTATCAGGAAATGTTAGTGGCAGGGATTTGCGTGGGGTAGTGATTGATATTCAAAATGCTGTTGAGGATAATGTTGTGGTGCCACCGGGCTATCGGGTAGAATATGGAGGCCAGTTTGAAAGCGAAGAAAGAGCCTCTCAAATCCTGTTAATTACTTCCATTATGGCCATGCTTGTGATATTCATTTTGCTGTATTACGAGTTTAAAGAATTGACATTGGCGGTAATTGTTTTAATTAACCTTCCACTTGCTTTGATAGGAGGGATTTTGATTATACAATTTACTTCTGGGATTATATCAATTGCAGCCACTATTGGTTTTATCAGTCTCTTTGGTATTGCCACCAGAAATGGTATACTGCTGATTAGCAAATACCAGGCACTGCAAGGTGAACTGCCTGATTTAAATAAACTGATCATAAAGGGTTCAGAAGACAGGCTTATTCCAATATTAATGACTGCATTTACTACAGCATTGGCACTTATTCCAATAGTTATGGCAGGGAGTGAAGCAGGGAATGAAATACAAGCACCGATGGCCCTGGTTATTTTAGGCGGGCTGTTGAGTGCAACATTTTTAAACCTCGTGATAATACCAAGTGTATACCTGGTCATTAAGCGCAAGGTCTGATGTATACTTACTACTGACAACTGACAACTGACAACTGACAACTGACATACTTACTACTTACTACTTACTACTTACCACTT